>JAPLIF010000354.1 GCA_026389255.1 Cyanobacteriota bacterium | reverse complement strand
GGGGGAAAAGGAGCGTTCAGGCGGCGGCCAGGTTGGCGGCGACGAAGTCCCAGTTGACCAACTTGTCGAGGAAGGTGGTCATGTAGTCGGGACGACGGTTCTGGTAGTCCAGGTAGTAGGCATGTTCCCAGACATCCATGGTGAGCAGGGCCTTCTGAACGTGGGCCAGGGGCAGGTCGGCATTGGGGGTCTTGGTGATCTTGAGCACCCCGTTGTCGAGCACCAACCAGGCCCAGCCACTGCCGAACTGGGTGGCGCCGGCGGCTTTGAACTGCTCCTTGAAGGCGTCAAAGCTGCCGAAGTCAGCGTCGATGCGGGCCGCCAAGGCGCCGCTGGGCTGGCCACCGCCATTGGGTTTCATGCCCTGCCAGTAAAAGCTGTGGTTCCAAACCTGGGCGGCGTTGTTGAAGATGCCGGCCTTGGTGGCGTCACCGGCCACCGCGAGGACGGTGTCTTCGAGGCTCTTGGCTTCGAGGTCCGTGCCGGCGACCAGGTTGTTGAGGTGGGTCACATAGCCAGCGTGGTGCTTGCCGTAGTGAAATTCCAGGGTGTTGCGGGAGATGTGGGGCTCGAGCGCATCGAGGCTGTAGGGCAGTTCGGGCAGCTGGTGAGCCATGGAAGGGGAGAAGACGGGTTTTGCTTTCGTTTGCGCCAGGGCCTGGGCCCGGCGAGGCCCATCCTAACGATCCCTTCCAGGTTCCAGCTCCGGGGGTTAGGGCGGCCTCAGCCGCCGACCTGCAACAGTTCCACCTCAAAGATCAAGGTGGCATTGGGGGGGATGGCCCCGCCGGCTCCACGGGAGCCATAACCCAGGTCGGGGGGGATGACGAGTTTGCGCTTGCCGCCCACCTTCATGCCGGCCACGCCCTCATCCCAGCCTTGGATGACGCGGCCGCCACCGAGGGGAAAGGCGAAGGGGCCCCGGCCGTAGCTGCTGTCAAATTCCTTGCCGTTTTCGAGGGTGCCGCGGTAGTTCACCGAAACCTTCTGGCCGGCTTTGGCTTCGGCGCCGCTACCCACGGTTAGGTCGGTGATGCGCAGGCCGCTGGCCGTCACCCGTTCGGCCTGGGTGGTGATTTCACCACCCAGGGAGGCGGCGCCCCCCGCCACGGTGATGCCGCTGTCGGCGGCGGATTCGGGGCTGGACGGGGCCATGGCAAAAAGGGTGGGGTTGGGGTTGTCGGGATCGAGTTCAAGGGGGGCGACCACGGCGGCGCGGGCCCTAGGGGCGCTGGTCGCGGTAGCCGGGGTGCTGAGCACCGCAGCGATGGCGGTGGGCTCGATGGGCGGAGCTGCAACGACGCTGGTGGGGTTCACCAGTTGGCTGACGAAGGCCGTCAGCAGACAGGCGATGCAAACGGTGACGCTGATCAGGATGTCGCGCATGGCGGCAGGGCTCATACGAAGCGATTCTGCCCCCCTGGGGCCCGCCCCTCTGGGGCTGGGGCCGCCTTAATCCGGGACTTCGTTAAAATTCTGGCGCTGGCGCAGGGCCTGCTCCAGCCGGTCTATGCGGCCGCGCAGTTCGTCCACCTCCCGCTGGCGAGCCAGGCCCAGGTCCTGGAGCAGCACATCGCGGTTGCGTTCCAGCTGCCGCTCGGCCTGCTGTTCCAGCTCAGGGGTTTCACCCCGCAGGGCCTTGAGCACGTCGTCCACCAAGGCCGAAGCCTGGTTGGGGTCCAGGCGGCCACTGCGCACCCAATCCTGGCTGACGTTGCGGAGTCGATCCCCCACCAGGGAGGTGGTTCCGAGCCCCCGCAATACGAGCATTTGCAGCAGATTGCCCTGGTCCATGGCAGCGGGTCCTTCGTAACGGATAGGGGCGCCTTGGTTGGCGCCTGTAGCCAGCTTGCGGCTGCTTAAGCTGCGGCGCCATGGGCAATCACCGGCGTTTTTGGGCTCTGGCCGCCATTGCCGGCGGAGTCCTGGCTGGGGTGTCCCTGCCGCCCCTGGGCTGGCCCTGGCTGTTGTGGCCGGCCCTGGCCCTGCTCTGGGCTGTGGCCGGTTCTCCGCATCGCGGCACGGCCCTTGGTGCTGCAGCCCTTTGGGGCGCCGCCGCCGTGCTGGTCAGCCACCGCTGGCTGCTCTGGTTGCATCCCCTGGATTGGATCGGCGTGCCGGCCCCCCTGAGCCTGCCGTTGTGTCTGGGGGTGTGGGGTTTCTGCGGTGCGGTGGGCGGCTTGCTGGTGGCCGGTTGGGTGTCCCTGGTGCGTTGCCTCGATCCCAGTCGCCCTGCCACCGCCCTGGTGGCCGCCCTGGGCTGGGGGCTGGCGGAAGTGGCGCTGGCCAGGGGGCCCCTGTTTTGGATCGGATTGGGGGCTTCGGCCCTGCCGGGAGATCCGGCCCTGGCGGCCGTGGCGGCGCTCGCCGGTGCGGGGGCGATCGCGGCTTTGCAGCTGTTGATCGGCTGGAGTCTGTGGCGGGGCTTCCAGCTGGGAGCCCTGCGGGGTCGCCCCCGGGCCCTGGCACTGCCATTGGCGGTGTTGCTGCTGGCCCATGGGCCCGGATGGACCCTGGCCCTGGCCCCCGATCGGAGCGTCGATGGGGCGAGCGAGAGGGTGATGGTGGTCCAGCCCGCCATCCCCACCCGCCACAAATTTGAGTCGGGGTCCCAACAGCGTCTGCTGCGCCAGCTGGACCAGGCCCTTGCCAGCCTGCCGGCCCCGGGGGCGACAGGGCTAGAAGCGGGGGCCGGCGCCGGTGGCGAGACGACCGTGCTGGTGTTACCCGAGGGGGCCCTGCCCCTGGGCCAGCCCCTGCCGCGCCCCGCCACGGCCGAAGTGCTGGGGGGTGGCTTCCGCCAGGAAGGATCCAGCCTGCGCAGCAGCGTGCTGCGCTACGGCGTGGGGGCCCGCTACGCCAGTGGGGCCGTCGATAAGCACCGGTTGGTGCCCCTGGGGGAGTGGGTGCCGTTGGCGCGGCTGGTGCGTTGGAGTGGGCTGTCGGCGGTGGGTGGCCTGGACGCTGGGCCCCCTTCCCGGCTGTTGACCCGCCCGGGGGGAGCCATCGCGGTGACGATCTGCTACGAGCTGGCCGATGGCACGGCCCTGGCCCGGGCCAGTAGCGAGGGGGCGCGCTGGTTGCTGGCCAGCGCCAATCTGGATCCCTATCCCCAGGCCCTTCAGGCCCAGTTCATCGCCCTGGCCCGACTGCGGGCCATCGAGACGGGTCGCTGGCTCGTGAGTGTGGCCAATACGGGCCCCAGCCTGGTGGTGGATGCCAAGGGCCAGGTGCGGGCCACTTTGCCGCTGGGAATCCCCGCTGTCCAGACGGTGACGGTGCGGCAGCGCCAGTCCCTCACCGCCTACGACCGCTGGGGGATTGGGCCCCTGCTACTGGGGTGGTTGTTGGCCCTGTTGGTGCGCTTCTGGCCCTGGCCCAGTGGGGGCCGATCAGCGGTTGGGACGAGGCCCAGCAGCTGTTCAATACCCTGCAGGCCGGCTCCATCAGCCTGATCGGCGGCCCTCAGATCAGTCCCGTGGGCAGTTTCTGAGACCGAGGCGGCTGGCGGCGGTTGTGGCGAAAGTCCCACGGCCGCTCGATGCCCCCGGGCACCCGCCAGATGCCATAGCGATGGCGGCGGGCCCGGTATTCGGCCTCGAGGTAGTCGTGGGCGTCGCACTGGCCCAGGTATTTGGGATAGACAAAAGCTTCGCCGTCTTCGACGAGGGCCAGGTTGAGGTTGATCTCGCCAATCACCTCGGCCACGGTGCGTCCGTAACGATCGGTGCTTAAGGGGTGAATGGTGACCTCCTGGTCCGGGCGTAAGCGCGTCTGGAGGTAGTTTCGGGACCTCTCGCCGTAGGGCGCCTGGGCCATTTCGGGGGCATCGATGCAGGCCAGGCGAATCGTCCACAGCTGCTCGCCGCGTCGCACCCGCAGGGTGTCGCCATCGCCGATCGAAACGACCCGGGCGCGAAAGTCAGCCTCGGCCCTGGCGGGGTCGAGCCAGGCCACGGTCGCCAGGGCGGCCAGGCTGGTAATCAGGGCAAGCACTCTATAGGTGATCGGTGTGGTTGTGCACGACAAACCAGTGGCCCTCTTGCTTGCGAAAGATGGTGGTGGCGCGAACATTGACGGTGATTTGTTGGCCGTTCAGATCCATGCCTTCACTGCGTTCGGTGCAGACCACATAGGCCATATCCGCTGTGGCGACGATGTGGGGATCAAGGGCTGCATAGGAGCCTTTGAATTGGGCCGATTCCCTGGCCATTTGTTCCATAACCGCTTGGCGGCCACGATGGATTTTGCCCGTGGGTCCCAAATGGGTGATGTCGTCCGAGTCGGACCAGATCTCCGGCATCCTGGAGGGATCTCCCGCGAGCAACTGGTTGCAGGCCGCATAAAAGCCGTCCACGGCTTCTTGCAGGGAAGAGGTCATTACTAACAGGTACAAACGACTGTTATGTTATCCCATTGGCCGTTGATTTGATGCAGGGATTGGTTGTCTTGCGTTTGCGGCCCTCGAAGGCATTGATATCCGGGCTGTACCCAGAGATGTACTCACGGAAGTGGCTCCAGGCCCCCAGAATCGATTGCTTTTGTTGATTGGTCTGACCATGGCCCGGTTGGGGCCGCGCCGGCTTGCCACAATGCGGCGATGCGAAGCGCCCTGATTCCAGGCCCTACCTGGATTGAATGCCGATTTGCATCGTTTCCCCCCAAAACCCTCCGCCATGACCGGCAGCCCCGGCCCCACCAGCGATCCGGAGGCTCTGCAGGAGGAGTTCCTCGGCGCCCTGCAGGCCCTGGGGGGATCGGCCGGGAATGGTCGGTTGCGGGAGCTGCTGGCTTGGGAGGAGGCCGCCTACGAGGCGGTGAAGGATTCCTTGCTGGCTGCGGGGCGGCTGCGGGCGGGCCGGGGGCGGGGCGGTTCGGTGAGCCTGGCGGATGGCGGCGCCGATGGCGGTGTTGATGGATCCCTGGCGGCAGCAGGGGGGGCCTCGATGAAGCTGGTGGCGGCCAAGGGTCCGGCCCCCTCAGCGGCCCCCAGGCCCCCTGCCCGCCCCGCCGCCGGCCCCGCGCCTCTCGGCCCCCAGCCCAGCGGCAAGCAGAACCTCTCGGCCTTCATCTGGAGCGTGGCCGACCTGCTGCGGGGCGACTACAAGCAGAGCGACTACGGCAAGGTGATCCTGCCGTTCACGGTGCTGCGCCGGCTCGACTGCGTGTTGGAGCCCAGCAAGCAGGCGGTGCAGGCCGAAAAGGAATTGCGCGAAGGCCAGGGGCTCGATCCCGAACCCTTCCTGCTGCGGGTGGCGGGCCAGGCCTTCTGCAACACCTCAGCCCTGGGCATGAAGCGGCTGATGGGCGATCAGGACAACATCGGCGAAAACCTGCGGAGCTATATCCAGGCGTTCACACCAGAAGTGCGGGACATCTTTGAGAGTTTTGAGTTCCACCTGCAGGTGGACAAGCTTGACAAGGCTGGGCTGCTCTACATGGTGTGCGAGCGCTTCGCCCAGTTCGATCTGCACCCGGACACGGTGAACAATGCCGAGATGGGGCAAGTGTTCGAGGAGTTGATTCGCAAGTTTGCGGAATTGTCGAACGAGACAGCCGGGGAGCATTTCACGCCCCGGGAAATCATCCGCCTGATGGTGAATCTGATCTTCATCGAAGACCATGACGCCCTCACCAAGCCGGGTATCGTGCGCACCCTCTACGACCCAACCCCGGGCACCGGCGGCAGCTGAGCGTGGGTGAGGAACACCTGCTGGCCCATAACCCCCTGGCCAGGTTGGTGATGTACGGCCAGGAGCTCAATCCGGAGAGCTACGCGATCTGCAAGGCGGATCTTTTGATCAAGGGGCAGGACATTCGCAACATCGTCTTCGGCAACACCCTGAGCAACGATGGCCTGCAGGGACTGTTCTTTGATTACATGCTCTCCAATCCTCCCTTTGGTGTGGATTGGAAAAAGATCGAGAAGATGATCCGCAGAGAAGCCGAGCAGCTGGGCTATGCCGGGCGCTTCGGCCCTGGCCTGCCGCGGGTGAGCGATGGTTCGCTGCTGTTTCTGCTGCACCTGATCAGCAAGATGCGCCCGGCCCTAGAGGGCGGCAGCCGCTTCGGGATCGTGCTGAATGGCTCGCCCCTGTTCACCGGCGGCGCCGGCTCGGGCGAGAGCGAAATCCGCCGTTATGTGCTGGAAAATGATCTGGTGGAGGTGATCATCGGATTGCCCACCGATATGTTTTACAACACCGGCATCAGCACCTACATCTGGATTCTCAGCAACCGCAAGCCCGCAGAGCGCAAGGGCAAGGTGCAACTGATCGATGCCTCCAGCTTCTGGCAAAAGATGCGCAAGAGCCTGGGTAGCAAGCGCAAGGAGCTGAGCCCGGAGCACATCGAGGAAATCACCCGTCTGTTCGGCAACTTCGAAGAGGCCGAACACGACGGCAAGCCGATCAGTCGCATCTTCCGCACCGAAGACTTCGGCTACCGCACCATCACCGTGGAGCGCCCGTTGCGCGATGACGCGGGCGATGTGGTGCTGGGCCAGCGCGGCAAGGCCAAGGGCCAGCCCCAGGCCGATTCCAGCCTGCGCGACACCGAAAACGTGCCGCTCTCAGAAGACGTGCAGACCTACTTCGAGCGCGAAGTGCTCCCCCACGTGAGCGATGCCTGGATCGACCACGAGAAAACAAAGGTGGGCTACGAGATCCCCTTCAACCGCCACTTTTATGTGTTCACTCCACCACGCCCGCTGGAGGTGATCGATGCCGAGCTGAAGCAGGTGACGGATCGGATCCTGGAAATGATTGGGGGGTTTAGTGGCTGAGAAACGAATCATCATCATTGCTGGCCCCAATGGCGCCGGCAAAACCACGTTTGCCCGTGAATATCTGCCTATTGAAGTAGGCATCACCACCTTCATCAATGCTGACCTGATTGCCGTAGGTCTCTCTCCTTTTGCGCCGGAACTTGCAGCTCGACGAGCGGGGCGGCTGATGTTGGAGGAGATTGATCGCTGCGGGGCCGCGGGGATCAGCTTTGCGTTTGAAACCACGCTTTCAGGCAAGGCTTATGTCCATCGGATCAGCTCCTGGCAAAGCCTGGGATACTCGGTGAAGCTGATCTTTCTCCAGCTGCGATCGGTGGAGCAAGCGACGGCCCGAGTTCAACTTCGCGTACGACAAGGTGGACATGCGATCCCTCCGGATGCCATCGCCAGGCGCTTCAAGGCTGGGCTCAGCAACTTCGAGGTCTTGTACCGCCCGTTGGTCAACGAGTGGCAGACGATCGATAATGGTCGTCCAACCCCGAGGCTGCTCAGCGAAGGAGGCCGACCATGACGGCAGGATTCACCACCGAGCGCCA
>JAPLIF010000280.1 GCA_026389255.1 Cyanobacteriota bacterium | reverse complement strand
CGGGAGTCACCCTGGTCAGCGGCACCCTGGGCAAGGCCTTCGGTAGCGGTGGGGCCTTCCTGGCCGCCGATGGGGTGCTGGGCGAATGGCTGCTGCAGCACTGCGGCGCTTTTCGTTACACCACCGCCCTGGCGCCGGCCCTGGCGGCCGGAGCCCAGGCGGCGCTGGGTCTGTTGATCGCCCAGCCCCAGATGGCGGCCGAACTACTGGAGTTGGCTGGGCGCTGGCGGGACGGACTGGAGGCCTCCGGTTGGCCCCGCCCCGCCGGCCACGGGCCGATCCTGCCGGTGCTGGTGGGTGGGGATGGGGCGGCCCTGGACCTGCAACGGCGCCTGGAAACCGCCGGTCTGCTGGGGGTCGCCATCCGCCCGCCCACCGTGCCGGAAGGGCGCAGCCGTCTGCGATTGGTGGTGCGCCTGGGGCTGCCATCCCACACCCTGGCGCAGTTGCTGCAGGCCCTAGGGCCCGGTCCCTTGTCAGCCCCCACTACGACCAAGACGGCTACCACCCCCAAGTCAGCTACCACCCCCAAGACAGCTACCACCCCCTGGTCCGCTCTTGCCGCCAGGGGGCCAAGCCAAGGTTCCGAACCCCCTGTCCAGCTCATCGCCATGCACGGCTGGGCGGGAGATGGTGGCCACTGGCAGGCCTGGCAGCAGGCCGCCTCCAGTCTTGGCTGGGGCTCCCAGGTGGGGGAAAGGGGCTACGGCCAGCGCACACCGCACCTGCCCCCATGGCCATGGCAAGGGCGCAAGGGGCTGATTTGCCATTCCCTCGGGGTGCACCTCGTACCCCCCGAGGTCCTGGCCGCCAGCGACGCTGTGGTGTTGTTGGCCAGCTTTGGCCGCTTCGTGCCGCCGGGATCCGAGGGGCGCCCCCTGCGCATCGCCCTGGCCGGGATGGCGAGCGAACTGCAGGAAACCGGCGACGAAGGGGCAAGCAGTGTTCGGGCCCAGCAATTGCTGCAGCGTTTTCACAGCAAGACCTTGGCCCCGGGCGATCGGGCTGGCGTCGATGGCCCCCCGGGACCCGCCGACCATCCGATTGGCGCCGCGGGCCGCGATCGCCTGCGGCGCGACCTCGATTTGCTTGGCAAGCTCACGGCCCTGCCCGCCAGCTTTCCTCGCCAGGTGCCCGTATTGCTGGTGGAAGCGGCCGACGATGCCATTGTTCATCCCTCCGCGCGGGATCGGCTGCGCCAGGAGCTGCCGCAGGCCCAGGTGAAGGTGCTGGAAGGGTCCGGCCATGCCATGCAGCACCCGGCCCTGATCCCCCTGGTGTTCGACTGGTTGGAGGATGGTCTGACGTGAACAAGGCAGCGATCCTGACCAGCGAATTCAGCCAGCGGGTGCGGGCCGGTTTCGCCCGCCGCGCTGGGCATTACGACAGCCAGGCCCGGCTCCAGCAGGCCGTGGCCTGGAGGCTGGCCCGCTGGTGCCGGGATCTCCCCCTGCTGGCCGGGCCGGTGGCGGATCTGGGTTCCGGCAGCGGTCTGCTCAGTCGCGCCCTGATGCGGCACTGGACGGCCCTGGCGGGCCAGCCGCCGCTGCAACTCGACCATTGCCCCTCCTTGCTGGCCCTCAACCCCTTGCTGGTCAATGCCTTTCCTGCGCCCCAAAGGCTCTGGGATCTCAATGACGGGCTTCCCATTGAGTTGGCGCAGGCTGCCCTGCTGGCCTCCAGCTTCGCCTTGCATTGGCTCGACGATCCGGTGGGCCAACTGGAAGGTTGGTGCGATCGGCTGGCCCCGGGGGGCTGGCTGCTGTTGGCCGTGCCCACGGCCGGTAGCTTCTGCCAATGGCGCCAGGCGGCGGCGGCGGCGGCCGTGCCCTGCACCGCCCTGGACCTGCCTGAGGCTGCCGCCTTGCTGGCCGCCATCGCCGACCGGGGCCTGCGCCCCCATCGCCAGGACCTGCTGCGTTTCAGCCAGGCCGGACCGGACGGATTGGCCAGCCTGCGCCAGCTCAAGGCCATTGGGGCCGGCACCAGTCGTCAGGCCCCCCTATCCCTAAGGCAGTGGCGTCGTTTGCGGACCCATTGGCCCTCTCCAGGCGGCCTAAGTTGGGAAGTCCTGCTCGTGTTGGCCCGGAACGAACCATGCGCCTGATCGTCGGCGGCACCGATACCGATGTGGGCAAGACCGTGGTCAGCGCGCTGCTGGTTCAGGGGCTGGGAGCCCGCTACTGGAAACCGGTTCAGAGCGGGTTGGCTGAGGGGAGTGACAGCCAATGGGTGCAGGCGATGCTCAGCCTGCCGCCCGAGCGACTCCTGAAGGAGAGCTACCGGCTTCAGGCCCCGGTTTCCCCCCATTGGGCGGCGGAACAAGACCAGGTGGTGATTGATCCCCACCGGTTGGGGCTGCCCTCTGGCGACGGACCCCTGGTGGTGGAAACGGCCGGCGGGGTGATGACCCCCCTGGGCCGGGACTGGTTGCAGATTGACCAAATCCGCAGCTGGGGCTTGCCCCTGGTGCTGGTGGCCCGCAGTGGCCTCGGGACCCTTAACCACACCCTGCTGAGTCTGGAAGCCCTGCGGAGCCGTTCCATTCCCGTGCTTGGGCTGGTGCTGAACGGTCCGCTCCACCCCGACAATCCCCGCAGCCTTGAACAGCTGGGCGGCGTCCCCGTGCTGGCCCAACTGCCCCGGTTGGAACCGCTTCATGCGGCTGCGCTGCAACGGCAATGGCTGGAGAGTGACCTCCCTATTGCCCTGGGGCCATGACCAAAAGACACCTGCTGGTGAGCCTGGCTGTGGCCTTGGTCTGCAGTGGCATTTTGGTGGTGTTCACCGATCTCGAAGGCAGCATGCGCGGGTGGATTATCTGCGGCCACCTCGGTCCTTCAAGGCATGGTCGTTGCCGTTGAGGCCCTGGGCCTCAGGCCATGGCGTGGGAACGGATGGGGCAATGACCCATGAGGGCGGCGACGTTTTGTTTGGCCATCGAAAGCGGCCACCCTTGACGGAGCTGTTCTCGCATGAGTTCGAGTTGAGAATGGCTCCAACCCTGGCGCTCAAGCATGACCCTGAGCATCTGCCATTGACCTTCGGCAAACATATCGTTGCCTCGGGAATTTTGATTGCTTTGGCTAGAAGAGCTTGAGGCGCTAGAAACGAAGCGCT
>JAPLIF010000209.1 GCA_026389255.1 Cyanobacteriota bacterium | reverse complement strand
GCCCTGGGGCGCCTGGGCCAGGGGCGTACCCAGGTTCTGGTGGCGCCGACGATGCATGGCTCGTTGCATACAGCGCTGCTGGAACGCAATGGCCGTCTCTTGCAGGAGCTGGGGGTGCGCTTTATCACCCCCCGCGATGCCTACGGCAAACACAATCTGCCGGCGGCGGAGGTGTTGGTGGCGGCGGTGTGCCGGGCCGTTTCGGCCAGTGCCCTGGCGGGACGGCGACTGCTGGTGACCGGCGGTCCGACGCCGGTGCCGCTCGACGGCGTCCGCGCCATCGTCAACCGCTTTCGCGGCCGGTTGGGGGCGGCGATCACCGAAGAGCTGGTGTTGCGCGGTGCCGAGGTGCGTTTCGTGCTGGGGGATGGCGGTTGGCGGCCGCCGTCCTGGTTGCCGTGCACCCTGGCCGCCACCTATGACGACTACCGGCGGCTGACCCTGGCGGCGGTGGCCGAAGGCCTGGAGGCGGGGATTTTCAGTGCGGCGGTGGCCGATTACCGTCCCAGGCACCCCGTCGCCGGCAAGATCGCCAGCGGCCTTGGCCACCTCGACCTGGCCCTGGAGCCGACCGAGAAGGTGATTGATGCGGTGCGGGCGGCGGATCCAGGCCTATTGATGGTCACCTTCAAGGTGATGCAGGGGGTGTCTACCGAAGAGCTCATCGCCACGGCCCGAGGCCGGCTCGGAGCCAGCCAATTGGTGGTGGCCAACCGGGCCGAAGACGTGCAAGGGGAGGAACAAACCGCCTGGATCGTCGATCCCCATGGGGCCCAACGGCTCCAGGGCAAAGGGGCGATCGCCGCTGCCCTGGCCGATCGCTTGGAAGGGATGCTGGGCCGAGCTAGAGACCCAACTCACTGAGGCCGGCATGGTCGTCCGGGCGGCGACCCAGGGGCCAGTGGTAAAGCCGTTCGCTCTCTGGAATGGGGAGGTCGTTGATGCTGGCGATGCGGCGCACCATCAGGCCCTGGTCGTTGAATTCCCAGTTTTCATTGCCATAGGAGCGATACCAGTGGCCTCCGTCGTCGTGCCATTCATAGGCAAAGCGAACGGCGATGCGCCGATCGGTGCAAGCCCAGAGTTCCTTGATGAGGCGGTAGTCAAGCTCGCGGCGCCATTTGCGCTCCAGGAAGGCAACGATGGCGTCGCGCCCCTGGACAAATTCGGCCCGATTCCGCCAGACGCTGTCGGTGCTGTAGGCCAGGGAGACCCGCTGGGGGTCGCGGCCGTTCCAGCCGTCTTCGGCCAGGCGCACTTTTAGGGCCGCGGTTTCGGCCGTGAAGGGCGGCAGGGGCGGCCGGGATGCTTCTGCTGCAGGCTGGTTGGGGTCGCTGGAGGTCATGGGGGAGGCGAGCTGTCGCCAAGCGTCGCCCCATTCTGGGCGCTCTTTTGGTCATGGGATTGATGGCCCCCTTGGATGGGCCCTCAATCGAGTAGGCCCCAATCGTGGCGGATCGCCTCCAGGGGGCGGTCGGCGATGCTGAAGTAGTTCATACCGACTAACGGATCCACCTTGCAACGGCTGCCGCGGGCG
>JAPLIF010000309.1 GCA_026389255.1 Cyanobacteriota bacterium | reverse complement strand
GTCGGTCGAAGGATAGGGGGGTCCAGCATCCCTAACCCTTATGTCCGGTTCCATCACCACCGTGGGTGATCCCAAGGGCCTCACGGTCAGCCTTGGGGTCAGCAACCAGTGGAGCGGCACGTTCGAGGGCACCATCACCCTCACCAACAACAGCAACCAGATCCTCGACAACTGGTCGATCACCTTCACCAGCCGCTACGCGCTGAAGAACGTGTCCAATTTTTCGATTCAGCAGGTGCAGTCCGCCGACGGCACCTGGTCGGTGACCCTGCGCCCCCCCAGCTGGGGCACCCGGCTGACCGCCGGGCTCAGCGCCAGCTCCTACGTCCAGGGCACCATCCCGGGCGGGGCCCGGCTGGCCCAGCCCGATGCGGCCCTGGTGCTGGTGGGAGGCACGGGCTCCACCCCAGCCCCCATCGTCAACCCCGTGCCGGCCACCCCCACGCCCCCGGTCACCCCGCCGGTCCCGGCACCGATCAGCGGCGGGACCGGCACCGGTGGCGGAACCCCATCCCCTGGTCCCCCCCTACCCGCCGGCGGCACCAACTCGGGCAACAGCGCCGACAAGCTCTGGGGCGAGGCGTTCTATGCCCCCTATGTCGACATGGCCCTTTATCCGGTGCCTGATCTCGATGGATTGGCGCGCAAGCATGGCGTGGGTCTGTTCACCCTCGCCTTCCTGCAGGCCACCCCCACCGGAGAGCCAGCCTGGGCCGGCCTATCAGCCCTGTCGTTGACCAGCACCAACACCCAGGCCGTGGCGATTCGCCGCGAAATCGGTGAGCTGCGGGCCGCCGGTGGCGACGTGATGGTGTCCATGGGCGGGGCCGCGGGCACCAGCCAGGCCCAGAGCTTCGCCAAGGCTGGTCGCAGTGCCGCCGACCTGGCCGCCTCCTATGGCAACACCGTCGACACCCTGGCCCTTAATCGCCTCGATTTCGATATCGAAGGCGCCGCCATCGCCGATAGCAAAGCCAACCTCCTGCAGAGCACGGCCCTCAGCCTGCTGCAGAAGAGTCACCCCAACCTGGAACTCTGGTACACCCTGCCGGTGCTCCCCCAGGGGCTGACCCGGGAAGGGCTGACGGTGGTGGGCCAGGCCCTCGATGCCGGCGTGCGGCTGGATGGCATCAATCTGATGACCATGGACTACGGCGACAGTGCCGCTCCGCCCAGTGCCAAATCGATGGGCGCCTATGCCATCGATGCCGCCAATAGCAGTTACCAACAACTCAGCAGCCTGTTTGCGACCCATGGCCTCGGCTTTGGTTGGAACCAGCTGGGAATGACCCCGATGATCGGCGTCAATGACGTCACGACGGAGGTGTTCACGCTGGCCGATGCCCAACAGGTCGAGGACTTTGCCCGCAGCAAGGGCCTGGGCATGCTCTCGATGTGGTCCCTGGCCCGAGACACCCCAGGCCCCATCGGTCAGGTGGGCCCCAGCAACTCCGGCCTGGCGGTCCCGGCCGGTAGCTTCGCCGCCCTGTTCGGCGACTATGGGACCGATCCGGTGATCGGGGCGGCGGCGCCGGCCGCCCCAGGCGGGGCCACGGCAGGGGGGGCCACCCTGCCTGCGGATCCCCTGATCAATCGCACCATCCGTGTGGCGGCCACCTCAACGGCGCTGACGGCCGACGCCTGGTCTGCCTTGATTTCAACCAGCAACAGGTGCTGCTGCCGGGGGTGGCTGCCGCGGCCCTGACCCCCCAGGTCCTGGCGATCTGGCAGGGGTAAACAGCGGCTGATTCACCACGTGGCGGGGTTGTCCCGCCAAAATCGCTGCCACATTGGCGGCCACCTCGGCAATCAGCCGTTGCCGTGCCGCCTTGGTGGCCCAGGCGATGTGGGGGGTGATCACGCAATTGGGGGCGTGCAGCAGGGGGTTGGTCGCCGGGGGGGGCTCGAGGGTCAACACATCCAGTCCGGCCCCCCCCAGGCGGCCCTGATGCAGGGCCGCCGCCAGGTCGGTTTCGTTGATCAGGGCGCCGCGACCCGTGTTGAGCAACAGGGCTGTCGGTTTCATCAAAGCCAACCGCTCGGCATTGATGAGCTGGCGGGTTTCGGCGGTCAGGGGACAGTGCAGGCTGACCACATCACTGCGGGCCAGGAGGGAAGCCAGATCGGTGGTGCCTGGCCCGGGGGTACGGCGATGAATCAAGACCTCCATCCCGAAGGCCTCGGCGATGCGAGCCACCGCCGCCCCAATCCGCCCCATTCCCACCACCCCCAGGGTCTGGCCGGCCAACTCCCGCAGGGGGCCGTCCCAGTAACAGAAATCCTCAGCGTGACTCCAACGCCCCTGGTGCACGCCCGTGTTGTGGCTGCCGGTGCGGTTGGTCAGTTCCAGGAGCAGGGCAAAAACGGCCTGGGCCACCGAGGCGGTGGCGTACTCGGGCACCTGGCAGAGGGGCAGCCCCCGGGCCGCCGCCGCCAGCCCGTCCACCACGTCATGGCCGGTGGACAACATGGCCACCCCCTTGAGGAGGGGCGCTGCCGCGAATTCAGGCTCCCCCAGGGGGGTCTTGTTGGTGATCACCACCGTGGCGCCGGCCATCCGGGCGGCGACGAGGGACGCTGGTGTGCGGGGATGGACCTGGAGGGCACCGAGCCGCTCCAGGGGCTCCCAGGAGAGGTCCCCGGGGTTGGTGGT
>JAPLIF010000022.1 GCA_026389255.1 Cyanobacteriota bacterium | reverse complement strand
AGCGTTTACGAATCATTCCTGTGACCTTCATGCATCCTCCTGTCCGCCATTCCTCGCGGCTTGGCCAGCGCTTTCAGGTTGCCCTCGGCGCCGCTGCGGCCCTGGCGGCCATCAGCCTCAGCCCGGGCTCGGCCCAGGCCTTTGTGGTCACGGTTGGTGGCACGCAATATGACGTGACTACGTTCACGGGTTCGTACAACAGCGACACCAACAAATTTGAAACCGCAGCTAATGGCGGTGTGATGCCTTGGTGGGGTTCTGATTCTCTAGCGGAAGCGTTTGCGTCTCATGTAGGCATCGCAATGGGGCTGCCAAATTATAGCAACACACACGGTCCCCTTTTTGCTTGGCGATTTAGATTGCAGGATGCAATAGACAACTGCTATTATATTAGTGGTACAACCGGTTGTGGCATTGCAAATAGCTCTAATACCCATGTCTATGCGCAGGCCACCCCTTACGCGGCACCGTCAACGCCGCCTGTCCCCGGCCCCTTGCCGCTGTTCGGAGCCGCTGCTGCCTTCGGCTTCAGCCGCAAGCTGAGGAAGCGCATCAAGCTGGCGCCGGCTGCCCTGGGCTCCTCCCTTCCCCAGGCCTGAGGCCAGCTGGTGGAAGGTTCCCTCTCTGAGGGCGAGCGCCACGGCCAATGGGCTGCTGGTGATGTTCGTGCTGGCGGCGGCCTTGCCGCTGCTGCCGGCCAAGCTCGCCGATCCCTTCTGGCTGCTGGCCTTCACCGGGGCCTTCTGCACCAATGGCTTCCTGGCCTTGTTGGCGGTGCTGCTGCTGCATGTGGCAGCGGCGCTCGAACCCCAATCGGTGTGGCATCAGGCCCGCCGCCTGCTGGTGCGCCGCTGCTCCAGGCTGGTGATGGTGGGTTTTTTGCTGCTTCTTCCACTGCAGGGCTTCGCGGCCTGGCGGGGGCTGGACGCAGCTCAATCGCTCGCCTATCGCGCCGGGCGGGTGCAGCAGGCCCGCCTGGCCCAGTTCCGCCAGGCGGTGGAGCGCTCCGCCACCAACGCCGAGCTCCAGAACCAGCTCGCCGCCATCCAGGCGCCGCCCCTCTCAGCGGCAGATCAGCGCCAGGGCCTGTCGGCCCTGAAGGCCGATCTGCTCAGCCAGATCAAAGCCCAGGAAACCATCCTGCTCAAGCAGGCCGGCCCGCAGGTGCCCACCGATGTGCTGATCAAGGACAGCCTTCGGGTGCTGCTGCTGGCGCCGCTGCTGGCGATGAGCTTTGCGGTGAGCGCCCGGCGCAGCACCCCGCCGCCCCTGCAGGCGCCGGTGCTGCCGTAGGGGAGGCGAGCGGCAGGTTGGCTGCATCCCGCCTGGGCAGCCAAGGCAACCCAGGAAAAACCAGTGATGGGTCAACATCTGGACTAAGCTTCATTGCTGCCTGGGGCCCTCCATGCGCACCGTCAACGTTCACGAGGCCAAGACCCAGTTCTCCAGGCTGATCGACGCCGCCCATGCCGGCGAAACGATCCTGGTGGCCAAGGATGGCAAGCCCTGGGCGCGGCTGGTGCCGCTGGAAATGGATCGGCTCCGGCGGCAGCCCGGGCTGCTTCGGGGTCAGCTCCAGCTTCCCCCCATCGAGGTGCTTCTCGCCCCTCTACCCACTGAGGAGCTCGACGCCCTCGAAGCCCCCTTGCCCTCTTGATGGCTCCCTCGCTCCTGCTGGACACCCATGCCCTGCTCTGGTGGTTGGTGGAACCCGAGAAGCTCTCCTCCCTCGCCTCAGCCGCCATCAACGATCCAGCGGCCACGATCTTTGTGAGCGCCGCCTCAGGCTGGGAGCTCGCCACCAAAGGTCGCCTTGGCAAACTTCCCGGCGCCGAAGGGCTGCTTAAGGATCTGCCTTCCCTGTTGCAACAACAGGGTTTCCTGCCGCTGGCCGTGCAGTTGCATCACGGCGTCCACGCCGGTGGTTACAGGCAGGCCCATCGGGATCCCTTCGATCGGCTGCTGGCGGCCCAGGCTGAGCTGGAGGGTCTGCAACTGGTGAGCCTCGATCCTGCGCTGGCTACCTTCCCCTGCCGACTGCTTTGGTGAAGGGATCTCTTCCCAATCGATCACCAGACCTGGAACAAAGCCCTCCACCCTGCCGGATCGCTATCCCATTCGCACTCCCGTGGCGTTCTGGGCGGTGCATGGCGGTCTGTGGCCGGTTCTGCGCCCCTGATCGCGCAACTCGGCGAGGCTGACGCCGCCGAGACTCTGCCCTTGGTTGAACTGGCGCAGGCGCGCGATGGTCTCTGCCACGCTGCCGGGGGGCTGGTCAGTGGGTGGCACCAGCCGCGCCACGGGGTGGCCGTGGCGGGTGATCGTGATCTGCTCACCGGCGCTGACGGCATCGAGCAGGGCCGCCAGATGGGTCTTGGCCTCGAAGGCGCCGACGCTGCGCATGGGACCAGCTTCAACTAGTCGACAACCAGCTTAAGTGGCCTCAGGCTTTTCCCGCCGCCTGCCCCTGGACGCCGCCTAAGTCCCTCGTTCAACAGCAAGGCCCCAGCGCTTTTGAGCCTCTGGAGTCCCTGGGGCGGTGCAGGTCACCTTGCGGCCCAGGCTGCCGGAGCTGCTCCTAACCTCGATCCATCGCGGCGAGGCGAGCTATGGCGAGCGTGCAGGAGATCCGCCAGCGGCTGCGCGGCCAACGGATCGAAACCTTGCGCAGCCGCATCGAGCCCCTGCTGGCCGGACGGGCTGGAGCCGAGGTGTGGCTGTTCGGCTCCCTGGCCCGTGGCGACTGGGATGCGCGCTCGGATGTGGACCTGCTGGCGGTGGCGCCGGATCAGGGCGCCGCTGATCAGCTGGCCGAGGCCCTGCTGACAACAGGCCTGGCCGACGACGTGATCGGCCTCAGCCAGGGCCGCTGGCTGCAGCGTCAACAGGGTGACGATCCCTGGTGGCGGGGCATCTGCCGCGATGCGATCCGGCTGCAGCCCCATCTTCAGCCGCTTGAGATGCCATGACAGGCCGTCTGCACGCCTGGCTGCGCCAGGCCCACAGCGACCTCGCCATGGCGGCCTATGCCAGCCAGGGAGGATTTCACGCCCAGGCCTGCTATCACTGCTCCCAGGCAGCCGAAAAGGCCCTCAAGGCCGTGCTGCTGGCCCTGGATCAGGAGCCGGAGCGAACCCACTCAATCGAGCGGTTGCTCGGCGCCCTGGATCGGCTTGGCATCGAGACCGCGCCATTGCGCCAACTGCCGCTCAAACCCCTGCAGCGGATGACCACCGCCAGCCGCTACCCGGATGGCGATGAAGCTCCGGTGGATCTGTTCGATGACAAGGATGGGGCCCTGGCCCTGGCAGTGGCGCGGGCCGTGGTGGGCTTCGCGGATCAGCAGCTTGGGGAGCTCGATCGGCCGCAAGCCACCTGAGGCTCAACGGCTCAGAAGCGCAGAAACACCCGCAGCTGGGAGCCCCAGGAGCCCTGGGTGTCCACCGAAGTCTCAAGGCTGAAGATCTCGGAGGCCTTGTAATTCAGGGTCATCTGGGGGGCGATGTCCGTGCGGTTGGGGGCCGCCAGCAGCGAGAGATTGAGGCGGTCGCTGACGTCGTAGCCGAATTCGGAGCCCAGCACCAGCTGGGGAGGCAGCCGTCTTGATGTCTGATTGGCGTCGACGGAAACCTCGGGACTGACATAGGTGGGATACAGCGCCAGGCTGACCCGCTGGCCCATGGCATCACTCAGGGAGGAGAGCAGCGGCGACAGCAGCGACTGTCCCAACACCGTCGCCAGGGCCGTGCCCGCCCCGCCCGCCCCCAGGCCCGCCAGGGAGTTGCCCCCCACCAGGGCCACCAGCCGTTCCTGGGGCAGGGGGGGAGTGCTGTGCATTCTGATGGATTCCCCCAGGCGATCCGCCGGACCGCTGACGCTCACCGTCACCAAAATGAGATTGAGCTGGCGCAGGGAAGCGGCGCCGGGGGTGAGGGTCGTCGTCGGCGCCCCCGCCGCGACGGCATCCCGCCCCGTCGGATTGAAGCCGTTGGGGGCGATCAACCCCAGGCTGTCGGAGATGCGGGTGCGCATGGCGATGTCCAGGTAGGGAACCAGCCCGAGGGAGGGTGTGAACACGGCCACGTTGGGGGCCTGGGGATCGAGGCTGAAGCTGGTGGTGAAGAGATTCAGCCGGCCGCTGAGCAGGCGGACCACCCCGGAGGCCCGCAGGCTGGGGTCCAACCGGCCGCTGATGCGCAGGGAGCCGCCGGTGTTGAAGCTCGCCACCCTGGGCAGGACCACCCTGAGATCGGGTCCAAAGCGCAGTCTCAGGTTGTCGAAGGCCAGGTAGGGGAAATTGGGGACGGTTTCGGCCAGGGAGGTGGCCGTGGCCGAGGCCACTTCGGGGCCGAGCAACACCAAGGGCTTGTCAAACTTCCAGTCCTCCTCGATCAGGCGCTGCACGGTGGTGGTGGCCTCGCCGCCCCCCTTGCTGAGCCCCCCCGGCTGGACGTTGAGGGTCCCCCGGCTCACGGTCACCTCACCCCCCAGCTCCGGGGACCGCAGGCTGCCGCCCAGGGTCAGCTGGCCCTGGCCCATGGCCTGCAGCCGGCTCATGGAGAACGGCACCTGGCGCAGTTTCACCGTGAGGCTTGGGGATCCTGCGAGGGGACGGATCAAGCCCAGCCGTCCCTCGCCGTTGATCAGCCCGTTGCGACCCACATGGGCCTTGAGTTCCTGGACCTCCAGCTGTTTGAAATCAAACAGGACCGTCGCTTCGACCTTGTCCAGTTTCTGGCCAACGAAGAGGCACTGGCCCTGGCGCAGCCTCACAAATCCGTTGGCGATCGGCTCGTTGAGGCTGCCGCGCACCAGCAGCCGCAGGTCGGCGCTGCCCTTCTGCCATTCGAGGGCGGATCCGGCCAGGGCGGAGAGGAAGGTCAGGCCGTCGCCCCGGCTGCTGAGCCGCAGTTCCAGGCCGCTCTGGTTGGGGTTCAGGGGGATCTGACCCACCAGGGCCACGTTGCTGCGGGCGCCCTGGGCCCGCAGGGCCAGGTCCAGCTTGAGGAGGGCTTGCCGCAGTTCAATCCGGCCCCGTTCCAGGCTGATGGCTTGGGGACCGATCCGGGCCTGATCCAGGGCCAGATCCACCACCAGTTCGGGGTGGGCGCCCCCCAGCCGGTAGGTGCCCTTGAGGCCCAGGCCGCCGCTGAGGCCCCGGGGCACCGGTGCCAGCAGGGCCAGCAGGCCCAGGGTCAGCCCCGCCAGCTCGAATTGACCCTCGCCGCCCCGCAGGGGACCGTCAAGTCGGAAGGTCAAGGGCTCGCTGCCCAGGGCGTCATCGCGGTCGCGCTGGCCCAACCAGATGTGCCCTCGCGCCTCCAGTTGGACCCGCAGCCGGCCCGGGTCCGGACCGCTTAGGCGCAGGTCGGCGTCCAGGCTGGTCTGCAGTCGGGCCAGCAGCTCCTGGCGGCCGAAC
>JAPLIF010000315.1 GCA_026389255.1 Cyanobacteriota bacterium | reverse complement strand
AGATCAATCCCCATCTCGATACGCTCAACACCTTGGCTGAAGTATCCCTGGGGATTTTCAATAGGGGCCTTGAGACGCTTGCCGAGCGTCTTAAGGCCCCTGAGGTCGGCCATGCCGGCTGAATCCCCTTCCCACCGACCTCCTGCTTCTGGAGCTGCTCCAGCCTCCTCCCACCAGGCTCTCCAAGTTGCCACTGCTGCTGGCCGCGCTGGGTACCGCCGGGGCCAACCCTGAGCGCCAGCGAGGAGCGACTGTTGTTTGGAGTCGACGGATCGGCACCGACGTGGCGGACCATCGTCGATCCGTTGTTGCTGACTTGAGCCCTTCGATGCTGGATCCGCCGCGATCGAGCCGAGCCACGATGGGCGAGACGTCCCTGAGGACTACGGCATGGATCTGATCACGGCCCTCGCCTGGGCGCTGCTGTCTCTTGCCGCTGCCGCCGCCCTTGGCTTGGTGATTTTGATCGCGGGCTTGGCGCGGGTGTTTGCGCGGGCGCCCAGGCTGGCGGGGCTGCAGGAGTCCGGTTCTGATGCGTCCGTGGCCCTGGCCGTGGCCGTGGACCTGGCCCATACCTCGATGACGGTGGTGGTGCCCGCCTACAACGAAGCGGCCAACATCGCCGCCTGTATCACCAGCTTGCTGGGCAGCGAGGACCCCTGCGGCGACTGGCGGGTGCTGCTGGTGGACGATGGCTCCAGCGATGCCACGGTGGCAATCGCCCAGGCGGCGGCGGGAGCTTGCGGTGCCAAGGAGCCCCGCTTTGCCGTACTGGATGCGGGGCCCCGGCCGGAGGGCGAACGCTGGGTGGGCAAGAACTGGGCCTGTAGCCGCGCCATGGAGCAGGTGGAGAGCGAATGGGTGCTGTTCGTCGATGCCGATGTGCGCCTGCAGCCGGCCACCCTGCGGCGCGCCCTGACCCAGGCGACTTCTGAAGGAGCGGACCTGTTCAGCCTGGCGCCGCGGCTGAGCTGCGGCTGCCTGGCGGAGTGGATGGTGCAGCCGATCATGGCGAGCCTGCTGGGGCTGGGCTTTCCGATCGAGGCCGCCAATGATCCCGCCAGCGCCGTGGCCTTCGCCGCCGGGCCCTTCATGCTGTTTCGCCGCGGTGCCTACGTGGCGATCGGCGGCCACCGGGCCCTGGCGGCGGAGGTGGTGGAGGACCTGGCCTTGGCGCGGCGGATCAAGCAGGGCGGCTATCGCCTGCGCTATTTGCTGGCTCTGGATGCCCTCGAGCTGCGCATGTACAGCGATTTCGCCTCCCTGTGGGAGGGCTGGACCAAGAACTGGCTGCTGGGCCTCGACGGCGATGTGGCCAGGGCCCTGGCGGCCTCGTCGGTGGTGCTGCTGATGTTCAGCGGCCCCTGGTTGCTGGCGCCGGTTGCGGCACTTGCCTTGGGGCTTAGCGCCGCGGGGTTCGTGCCTGCGGGGTTTGCCCCTTTGGGGTTTGCCCCTCTGGGGCTTGACCCTCTGGGGTTGCCTGGCCAGCGGTTGGTGCTGATTGCCGCCCTGACCCTTGCCCTTACCGGCATCGGTCTGCAGCTGGTGCTGCGCCTGTGGACCCGCCGCCAATTCCAGGTGCCGCTCACCCTTTGGTGGCTGATGGGGGCCGGCGGCCTGGTGGTGGCCGCGATCGGCCCGGTGTCGGTGTGGCGCACCCTCAGCGGCCGGGGTTGGACCTGGAAGGGGCGGCCCTTGGCTTGATCGGTGGCGCCAGCGTGCTTGTACCGGAGATCACTTCGGCATCAGTACGGTGTCAATGACGTGGATTGTGCCGTTGGTCGCGGCGATGTCGGCCTTGACGACGGTGGCGTCGTTGATCATGACAGTGCCACCTGCGGTCTTGATCGTGACCGATTCACCGTTCAATGTCTTGGCGCTCGAGAGCTTAACGACATCGGCGGCTTTCACATTTCCAGCGACGACGTGGTAGGTAAGAATGGCCGTTAGTTTTTTCTTGTTCGCAGGCTCCAGCAGCGACTCGACCGTGCCTGCCGGCAGCTTTGCGAAGGCCTCATCGGTGGGAGCAAAAACGGTGAACGGGCCTTTGCCCTTAAGGGTTTCGACGAGCCCGGCAGCCTTGAGGGCAGTGGTGAGCGTCTTGAAGTTGCCCGCAGCAACCGCCGTATCGACGATGTTCTTAGAGGGCAACGGGTAACTCCCCGCAAAAGCGCTTGTTGAAGCCAACAGGCTCAAAGAAAGGGCAGCAACGCTTGCGCGCAGGGAGCGATTTAGTACTAACATTGCGTGGATTGATTAATTGGTGAAGATTCAATCAATCCTAATCTAGGTGGGCCTTGGGGGTTACTGCGCCTCAGCCGTCGATCCCGCTGCGGCGAAGGCTGCGTTCCACCGCTCATGTCACCTCAGGCGTCCAGCGCCGCCTGGGTGCGATTGTGCACTTGCAGCTTTTGCAGCAGCACGTGCCCATGGCTGCGCACCGTGCCCTCACCGATACCCAGCCGCTGGGCGATGGCGCGGTTGTTGTTGCCATTCGCCAGGCAGGCCAGCACCTCCCCCATCAGGCAGCTGCAGCACAACCCTGGCACCCCGGCCAGGGCCGATCTCCCTGGGGGGAAGCCCGTTCCCCTGCGCCGCCAGGTCCTTCCAGCAGATTGCTGATCAGGCGCAAACAGCGGTGCGGGAGCTCCATCCCCAACCCGGTCTGTTGCGAACAGCAGCAGCGGCAACCGAAAACGCTTCCCGTTCAGGATCGCGCTTCCTCGATCAAAATGACGAACGGTCTTAGAACCTGGCGGAGTCAGCACCCTGCAATCACCCACCGTTCTCACCACCCTGCTGATCCTGTTGGTGGGGCTGGCCCTGGCCCGGCTAACGACGGGGAAGCTGGCCAGCTGGGCGGTGCCAGCGATCGTGGTGGAGCTGTTGATCGGCTTTGGGCTGGGCAACACTGTGCTGCCCTTCGCCGCCATCAAACCGCTTAGC
>JAPLIF010000188.1 GCA_026389255.1 Cyanobacteriota bacterium | reverse complement strand
CGATTCGGACAGCTTAGGGATGGGACGGTCCGGCAACCAGGCGCGGTACCCCATCGGGAGCCGAATCGGCCCCGATCCCCTGAATTTGTGATAGGTTTAGGGGAGACGCAACACGAAGTCGAATCGACTCCGACCTACGTGACACCGTTGTCCGTAGCGACGCGGTTCAGCCCCTCGCGTCCCCCTAAAACCTTCCGCTTGCCCTAATCATTGCCATGACGAGGATTGTTGGTCTCCAAGCCCCCGATTTCACCGCCACCGCGGTGGTCGACCAGGAATTCAAGGAGATCTCCCTTTCTCAGTACCGCGGCAAATACGTGGTGCTGTTCTTCTATCCCCTTGATTTCACCTTCGTTTGTCCGACGGAAATCACGGCCTTTAGCGACCGCTACGCCGATTTCTCCAGCCGCAACACCGAAGTCCTTGGGGTTTCCGTGGATAGCCAGTTCAGCCACCTGGCCTGGGTTCAGACCGACCGCAAGAACGGTGGCCTTGGTGATATCGCCTATCCCCTCGTCGCCGACCTCAACAAAACCATCGCCCGCGATTACCAGGTTCTCGATGAGGTCGCCGGCATCGCCCTGCGCGGCTTGTTCATCATCGATCCCGAGGGTGTGGTGATGCACAGCACCATCAACAACCTGCCCGTCGGGCGCAGTGTGGACGAAACCCTGCGGGTGCTGCAGGCCTTCCAGCACGTCCAGTCCCATCCCGATGAGGTTTGCCCTGCCAACTGGACCCCAGGCGAAAAAACCATGAACCCCGATCCGGTCAAGAGCAAGGACTTCTTTGCCGCCGTCAACTGACCCGGCTTGCGGCCATCGCCAGCAAGGGGCCCGAGGGCCCCTTTTTTATGGTTTAGCAACGCTCCATCAGGCCCAAGCCTTGCCCGGCGGATGGTGCGTGACCCCTCCTGACCCCTCCTCAGACCACCGCCAGGGAACCCCGCTGGCCGTCTAGGTGCGCCAGCCGTCCCAGGGGCAGGGCCCAATTCGGCTGGCCGTGGCCCACCGGCAGCCCGGCCACCAGGGGCACTCCCAGGCCCCCAAGCCGCTCCAGCAGGACCTCATCCATCGTCAAGTCGCCGGGTTGGACATCGTCCTGTTTCCAGCGAAAACGACCCAGGCCGATCCCAGCCACCCCCTCCAACACCCCAGCCGTGCGCCACTGGGTGAGCATCCGATCCACGCGATAGGGCTCCTCACCCACATCCTCAAGCACCAGCACACAGCCGGCCAGGGCGGGCCACCAGCGGGTGCCGATCAGGGACGTGGCGACCGTCAAATTCGTGACCACCAAAGGCCCCGTGGCCACACCACCCCGCCATCCCACCCCCTGCAGCGGGGCCACCCTCTCGCCCCGCAACAGCGCCACCAACCGGGCCCAGGCGGCGTCATCCCCCTGCAGGCCCCCATGGATGCCGCCAGCGTTGCCGGCCGCCAACTGGGCCAACAACAGGGCACTGGCATCGGAAAAACCAACCAGCCACTGGGGCCGAGGGCCGGGCTGCCAGCCGGCCTCCAGCAACCGGGCACTGCCCCAGCCCCCGGCCACCGCCACCACGGCGTCGATGCCGGGATCGGTCCAGGCCCGCTGCAGCAACTTGAGCCGCTCGCTGTCGCTGGCCGAAAACCAGCGCCAACGGCCCGCCGTAGCCGCCGGGATCTCCAGGCTCCAGCCGGCGGCGGCAAAACGCTGCTGCAGACTCAACCCTTCC
Source organism: Cyanobacteriota bacterium (assembly GCA_026389255.1). Taxonomy (GTDB): domain Bacteria; phylum Cyanobacteriota; class Cyanobacteriia; order PCC-6307; family Cyanobiaceae; genus Cyanobium. The sequence goes on along the minus strand of JAPLIF010000188.1, from coordinate 1,583 downwards.
GGCGCGGCATCCTCCCACCAGGTGCCCGGGGCGATCGCCAAAACGCGGCTGCCTGGCCGTAACGGTGCCGGGGCCCCCTGGGGCTTCGCCCCAGGCGGTGCCTTCCACTGCGCCTTTGCCAGGGGGCCCGCAACCGCAAAGCGCCCCAAAAACCCAGGGCCCCATCCTGATGACGAAGCCGAAAGGCCCGCCCCAAAGCCCCACAGCAGCGAGCGGCGACGCATCGTTCAGCCCAGAAGGCTGGCCAGCAGCCGGCGGCCATCTTCACCTCCGGTGAGCTGGTCGCAGGCCCGTTCGGGGTGGGGCATCAAACCCCGCACGTTGCCCTGGGGATTGCACAGCCCCGCCACATCCCCCATCGACCCATTGGGATTGGTCTTGTAGCGCAACACCACCTGGCCGTTGTCCTCCAGCTGCCGCAGCTGGTCCTCCTGGACCTGATAACGGCCCTCTCCATGGGCAATGGGCAGGGCAATCTCCTCACCCGATTGATAGCCAGCCAACCAGCGACAGGCCCCGGGCCGCACCTCCAGGGGAGCGGGCTCGCAGACAAAATGGAGGCCGATGTTGCGGGTGAGGGCGCCCGGCAGCAGGCCTAGCTCGGTGAGAACCTGGAAGCCGTTGCAGATGCCCAGCACCGGCCCGCCCTCGCTGGCGAAGCGGCGGACTTCCTCCAGCACCGGGGCAAAGCGCGCAATGGCCCCACAGCGCAGATAGTCGCCATAACTAAAGCCCCCGGGTAACACCACGGCCTCCAGCCCCTGGAGATCGCGCTCTTCGTGCCAGAGGAAACGGGTCGGCACCCCCAGGCAACCTTCGAGGGCCCAGCGCACATCCCGGTCGCAGTTGGAGCCAGGAAAAACAACAATGCCAATGGTCATGCGGGGCCTCAGGCGGTTTCGATCAGATCGAGCGTCCAGTTTTCGATCACCGGATTGGCCAGCAGTCGTTCGCTGAGCAATTCCAGCCGTTGTTGGGCCGTGGCCTGGTCAGGGGCCTCGATCTCCACCTCAATGGCCTTGCCAATCCGCAGGCGGGTCACCCCTTCAACCCCCAAACGCCCGGCGGCGGCTCGGGTGGCCTCCCCCGCCGGATCAAGCACCGACGGACGCAGGGACACCTGGACACGGGCGTGGAAGTGGGGCACCGAAGCGCGGGCGGTTGGCTGAATCTTGCCAGGCGGCTAGAGCCCCGCGAAGGCCTCCTCAAGCCGGGCGGCATGGGCAGCCGCCCCCAACACCACCAGTTCGAGTCCTGGGGCGGCCGCCTCCGGCCAATCGCCCTCGTACCAGCATTCCAGGCGGGGACCCACGGCCTGGATCTGCAAGGGCAGGCGCTTGCCCTCCTGGAGCAGGCGGCCCTTGAGCCTCAGCACCGGCTGGTCGGCGAGCAGGACCGCCAGGCGCCCTTCCAGCTCCTGGCGGGTGTAGGGACCGGGTCGTTGCACCAGCAACGAAGCCATCTCGACGTGGCTGTGGTCGTGATGATCGTGGTCGTGGTGATCGTCGTCGTGATCGGGATCGACCGGGGGGATGCCGTGGGCGCTATGGGTAATGGGGGCCGCCAGCACCAGGGAGGAATCC
>JAPLIF010000082.1 GCA_026389255.1 Cyanobacteriota bacterium | reverse complement strand
TGACAGGAATCTGACGGGCCCGTTCCCCCAGGGCTGACTTGATGGCAGCGGTTTCGTTGCTGTCGTTGGCCTGGGTGCTCGTGCCGTGGGCATTGACGTAATCCACATCCCCTGGGTTCAGGCCGGCATCGACTAGGGCCAGGCGCATGGCTTCGGCACCTCCGACGCCACCGGGAGACGGGGAGGTGATGTGGTGGGCATCACAGGTGGTGCCGTAGCCAACAATTTCAGCTAGGGGTGTGGCCCCTCGGGCCAGGGCGTGGTCGAGGCTTTCAATCACGAGCATCCCAGCGCCCTCCCCAATCACAAAGCCGTTGCGCTCCAAGTCGAAGGGGCGACTGGCCGTGGCCGGATCATCGTTGCGGAAGGAGAGGGCCTTGGCGCTGGCGAAGGCCGCCACCCCAAGGGGCGTGATGGCCGACTCCGCTCCGCCACAGATCATGGCGTCAGCGAGACCCAGTTGGATTTGGCGAAAAGCGTCGCCAATGGCGTTGGATCCGGCGGCGCAGGCGGTGGCCACAGCACTACTGGGACCACGGGCGCCCAGGGCGATCGCCGTCAGCCCGGTGGCCATGTTGGGAATCATCATCGGCACGCAGAACGGGGTGACCCGATCGGGTCCCCGGTCATTGAGCACCTGGGCCTGGGTCTCCATCATCAGCAGGCCGCCCACGCCGGATCCAATCGAGACACCTACCCGAGTTCGGTTGGTGTCGTCAATACTGAGACCGGCATTTTGGACCGCCTGCTTGGCGGCCACGACTCCGAATTGACAAAAACGGTCCCAGCGCTTGGCTTCTTTGGGTTCAAGCCAGCCCGTGGGGTCGAAATTTTTGACCTCGGCCGCGAAGCGACAGGCATGCCGAGACGCATCAAAAAGGGTGATGGCGGCCACACCATTCCGACCGCTTCGCAGTCCTTCCCAATACTGGGCCACATCGTTGCCGATCGGCGTGACCGCCCCCAGACCGGTGACCACGACGCGGCGGAGTGCCTCCACCATGGACGATCAAGCCTGTTTTTCTAGGATGTACTTGACGGCATCTCCAACGGTGGTGATGCCTTCTGCCGCTTCGTCGGGAATTTCGATGTCGAAGGATTCCTCCAAAGCCATGACCAGCTCGACGGTGTCAAGGGAGTCCGCACCGAGGTCGTTCTGGAAATTCGATTCGGGTTTCACCTCAGCGGCATCGACGCTGAGCTGATCGGCAACGATCGAACGGACTTTCTCGAAGATCGCTTCCTGGGACATGGCCGCTGGAGACAGTGAACGGCATCCTACGGGTCGCCCAGGCCCCTCCCCCTGCGGCATATGAACAAGGGTGACGGGCTGCCCGGCCCGCACCCGTGGTTCCCGCTCCTGCCGGTACCTTGACTCCACGCCGTCCGTTCACCGGCCCAGCCGCAACAAGGCCCATGTCTCACGCCGTCAAGATCTACGACACCTGCATCGGCTGCACCCAGTGTGTCCGGGCCTGCCCCCTCGATGTCCTGGAAATGGTCCCCTGGGACGGCTGCAAGGCTGCCCAGATCGCTTCCTCCCCCCGCACCGAAGACTGCGTCGGTTGCAAGCGTTGCGAGACCGCTTGCCCCACGGACTTCCTCAGCATTCGTGTCTATCTGGGAGACGAGACCTCGCGCTCCATGGGCCTCTCCTACTAAGGCGGGTGACTAGCCGCCATAAGCTCATGCCCGGCCTGCGCCGGGCTTTTTTTGTGGCGCTCCCCCTTCCCCCATGTGCGGCATCGTTGCCCTGATCGGTTCGAGAGAGGCTGCGCCCCAGTTGCTGGAGGGACTGCGCCAGCTCGAATACCGCGGTTATGACTCCGCCGGCATCGCCACGGTGGAGGCCTTGCCGAACGGGGGCGGGGCGCCCCAGGGGCAACTGCATTGCCTGAAGGCCGAGGGCAAGTTGCTGAACCTGACAGCCCGTTGGGAAGAACAGGGAGCCCCTGGCCATTGCGGCATCGGCCATACCCGCTGGGCCACCCATGGCAAACCGGAAGTACGCAATGCCCATCCCCATCTGGATGGCAGTGGCCAACTGGCCGTGGTTCAGAACGGCATCATTGAAAACCACCGCAGCCTGCGCGAGCTCCTCCAGGCTGAGGGGGTTGTGTTCCGTTCTGATACGGATACCGAGGTCATCCCCCATCTGCTGGCCCGTCGTTTGGACGCGCTGGAGCAAGAGGGCCACCAACCCGATGCGGCCCTGCTGCTGAGGGCTCTGCAGGAGGTGTTGCCCCAGTTGCATGGGGCCTACGCCCTGGCGGTGGTCTGGGCCAAGGTGCCTGGGGCCCTGGTGGTGGCGCGGCGCCAGGCCCCACTGCTGATTGGTCTGGGGGAGGGAGAATTTCTCTGCGCCAGTGATACCCCTGCCCTGGCCGGCTTCACCCGCACGATCCTGCCGATGGAAGACGGCGAGGTGGCATTGCTGACGCCCCTGGGTATTGAGCTGTACAACGCCACCGGCGAGCGGGTGCAGCGCAATCCCAGCCTGCTGACCGGCACCGAGCACGTGGCGGATAAGAGAAGCTTCCGCCATTTCATGCTCAAGGAAATCCATGAGCAACCCGAGACGGCGGCGCTGTGGGTGGCCCGCCACCTGCCCGAGGGGGCCTTGGTCGCCTTGCCCCTCGATGAGGCGGTCTACAGCGGTGTGGAGCAGATCCAGATCCTGGCCTGCGGCACCAGTCGCCATGCGGCCCAGGTGGGGGCCTACCTGTTGGAACAGGTGGCCGGCGTGCCCACGACTGTGTTCTACGCCAGCGAATTCCGCTACGCGCCGCCGCCCCTTTCGCCCAACATGCTCACGATCGGCGTCACCCAGTCCGGGGAGACCGCCGACACCTTGGCGGCCCTGACCATGGAACAGGAACGGCGCCAGCGTCATGGGGACCCGGCCTATGCGCCGCGCATGCTGGGGATCACCAACCGGCCCGAAAGCTCGTTGGGGCGGCTGGTAAGCCACATTTTGGATATCGGTGCCGGGATTGAAGTGGGAGTGGCTGCCACCAAAACCTTCATGGGGCAGCTGTTGGCCTTTTATGGGCTCGCCCTGGCCTTCGCTGAGCGGCGGGCCGCGGCGGGTCTGCGGCAGCCGGGGTTACCGGATCAGGGGCGGCTGATGGCCCTCGTCGCCCAGTTACGGGAATTGCCGGCCCTGTTGCAAGCGCTCGTGGAGGACCACGACCGCCGTTGCGCCGAGCTGGCCCACCTGTTTACCGATACCCAGGATGTGATTTTTCTGGGCAGGGGTATTAATTATCCAATTGCCATGGAGGGGGCCCTCAAGCTCAAGGAAATCAGCTACATCCATGCCGAGGGATACCCGGCCGGTGAGATGAAGCACGGTCCCATCGCCCTGCTCGATGCCCGCGTGCCAGTGGTGTCGATTGCCGTGCCGGGAACGGTGTTCGACAAGGTTCTTTCCAATGCCCAGGAGGCCAAGGCCCGGGATGCCCGTCTGATCGGCGTCGCCCCGGCTTGCCCAGATACCGAACTCTTCGACACCCTGCTGCCTCTGCCCATCGTGGATGAGTTGTTGAGTCCCCTGCTAACGGTGATTCCGATGCAGCTCCTCAGTTACCACATCGCCGCGCACCGAGGCTTGGATGTTGATCAACCCCGCAACCTCGCCAAGAGCGTCACGGTGGAGTAGCGGACAAAGCCTTCTTGAGGTCGGGGGCCATCTCAAAGTTCCAGGAGTCCTGGCGGAGGAGTGATCCCAATCCAGCCTTCCTGGAGGTTGACGAGTGGCACGATCGCCTCGACAAAGGGGATCAATACCTTGCGGCCAGGGGCCAGTTCCACCGCCAATAGATCGTTGCCGCCGTGGATCAGGTCGAGCACGCGGCCGATCGGGGCCCCAGGGCTTGGCTCTGGCGCTGAAGTGTCGAGCAGGCGCACCTGGAGGCCCACCAGATCAAGTAGGTGGAATTCTCCGGGGGCCAATTTTGGCCGTTGGCTGGCATCCACCAGAAACTCTTGATGGATCAGGGCTTCCGCCGCATCGCGGCTGCTGACGCCCGCAAAGCGCACCGCAAACAGGGACTTACCGGGCAGTTGGCGTCCCCCCAATAGCTCTATGGCCCGGGGAACGCCCTGGCGCTCCAACAACCAGCGCGGGCCGGGTTGGGTGAAGCGCTCCGGGAAGTCACTGCGGGGCAGGATGCGCAGTTCACCCGCCAGGCCCTGGGCCGCCACCAGGGTTCCCACCACCAGCAGGGGCTTGCCCTCGGCACTCAGATGGTCGGCTTCGGGGGGGGGCGATTCGTTGGCGTTCACGCGGCGGCTAGGGCGGTTACCCCCAGTGTGCAGTCCCGGGTTGGTGAACCAGGCCTCCGATGGCGATGGCGGTGCCGATAATGGAGCGGCTGGCCTTGATTCAGGAGCCCCGATGACGTCCCTGCCGATCCTGCCGGGCACCACCGTGGTGGTGAATGATCCGCGCTCGATCTACAACGGCTACAAGGGCTTTGTGCAGCGCATCAGCGGGACCCGGGCCGCCGTGCTGTTTGAGGGGGGCAACTGGGACAAGTTGGTCACCCTGCCGCTGCGGACCCTGCTGAAGGAGAGCTGAGACCCAGGGTTTCCAGGGCGGCCCGGGCGGCCTGCTGTTCGGCCTCGCGGCGGGAGCCGCCCCAGCCTTCCCCCAGGGAATCACTGCCGATCGCCACGTGGCAGAGGAAACGGCGGGGATCGCCATGGATCCGGCTGCGCTCGTCGCTGCGATAGGTCGGCAGGCCGCGGCGCTGGCCCTGGCTCCATTCCTGCAGGGCCGATTTCCAGTTGTGGCGATGGGGATCGTCCAGCAGTTCGGCGCTGGCCCTCTGCCAGTGGGGCGTGAGCCACTGGAGCACCGGCTCCAGGCCGCCGTCGGAGCCCCCCCAGGCGACGAACAGGCCGCCGATCAGGGCTTCGCAACATTCGGCCAGCACGGTGGCCCGACCGGCCCGGTCGCCGGCCGCCATGGCCCCGAGGTGCAGCAGGGGCTCGAGGCCGCAGGCGAGGGCCAATTCCCCCAGCCAGCGATCACTCACCAATTGGGCCCGCAAGGCGGAGGCCTGGCCGACGCTGAGCTGGGGGTGGTGTCGGCGCAGGTAGAGGGAGGAGGCGAGGCGCAACACGGCATCGCCGAGGAATTCGAGCTGTTCGTGATCGACGGGCCGGCCGGCCGAACGGTGGCTGAGGGCCTCCTCGATGGGGGCGAGAGCGCTGTCGCCGGTGCCGGGCCCGTTCGGCATCGCTGGGTCCAGGCCGAGCTGGCGCAACAGCTCCAGGAGCTGGCGGCGGCGCTGGGGGGTCATGGAGGGGGCCGCCGGCGACTGGGGCAAAGGGGGTGAAAGCAGGACATAAGCCGGGTTCTGTTCTCGCTGGCGCACCCGGGATGGGAGGCCGAAGCCTCCGGCCCCTGGCGTGCCGGCGGGGTGACCATCTGTCTGGGACCGCCGTTACCGACGGCCTCTAGCGGCGCACTTGGATCGGGACGGGGAAGATGGCCAACCGTTGTCCCTGGGCCTTGCTCCCAGCCGGGGTTTACCGAGCCGGCACCTCTCGATGCCGCTGGTGCGCTCTTACCGCACCCTTGCACCCTTGCCTGTGCACCAGGCGAGGCGAACCTCACCGGGGCCATCGGCGGTGTGTTTCTGTGGCACTGTCCTCACGGTCGCCCGCACTGGGCGTTACCCAGCAGGCCTGGCCATTGGGGAGCCCGGACTTTCCTCAACCGAGCGGCCGGCTTGCCCAAGGGCAGTACGGTCCTCGATTGCGATCACCTCGCCTGCTTTCGCTATCAGCTTAAAAGAACGCACCGACCATTCCTCCCCCCGAGGGCATGGGGATGGGAATGATGCAGGCTTTCTGGATGGTTTTGTCGCCTACAGAGATGGTCTTTGTCCGACCCCTTGATAGAAAGGATGGCAGCATTCACAACAAAAAACCCCCCAAATGGGAGGTTGGAGAATACTGGCTGCGCTCATTCAGGCAACCGACTTCAGGCGGTTGCGAATTTTGCGTGAGATTTTGAAGCCTGCGACTGCACCAAGCAGGGGCAGGGGAGCGGGAACGGGTAATGAAGGGGGAATCGGTTGAGAGGCAACAACACCAGTCAACGAGGCGATGGTACCTCCATTAACCTTAAAGGTTCCTGAATAGGTGTCTGTAATTAACTTGGGGCTGTAAATTGCCACGCCGCCAGAGGCCTGTAAGGGCGGAGTGAAGGTGGCTCCGGCCGGACCAGTGGCTGGCTGGAAGAAGGAGCTAATGCTGTAGGTACCAGCATCTAGTGCCGGATCATTCGAACTACTGAGGTTAGAAGTAAAAAAGTTTAATCGTTTGCCGCTGGGAGCCGTAACTGTGTAATCCAGTATAAAGTTGTTGCCAGCAGAACTCCAGGCCGAAGCACCCTGGAGGGAGTATTGGAAACTATTACCGCTGGACTGGAAGGAAAAGCGGTCGAGAGGGTTGAAATTTGTAAAAGAATTGAGTTGAAATGTGAAGCCAAGGACATCGGTGCAGGAGCCAGCGGCTTGCAGGGCTGCAAGGGTCGCGTCTGCACAAGCGGCAGCTTTGGCGGTGGTACCAGAAACAAAAAAGACAGAACTGGCCGCAAAAAAGATGCCAAGCTTGATCAATTTCTTGGATTGGGGCGCGTAAGACACTTTGGTTGCGGGAAAAACGAAGAAATCCTTCAAAGCTTAAGCGCAGCTAAAATGATATGTCAACATTTTTATCACTCTCTTCGCCCGACGTTAGTCGGTCCGCAGGGACCCATGGCCTTCGATCGCGATCACCTCGACTCCTTGAGCCACCAGCCAACATTGCACGCGTTTCAGGAAAAACCCTTCCTGCGGAAGCCCCTGTTCCCGGCAGCCGGGCGTGGAATAATGGCAGCGATGGGGCTGTAGCTCAGCCGGATAGAGCGACGGTTTCCTAAACCGTAGGTCGTGGGTTCGAGTCCCGCCAGCCCCGTGATCTTGATGGCTGCCTTGAGCCCTGGAGGCTCAGGGCACCAAAAACTCTTGATCTTCGTCTTCTTCTTCCAGCCGGCGGGCCATCTCATGGCCTACACCAAGATCACTAGTGACCATCTCACTCGGTTTGTCACCAGCCTTGATCAGGCCGCTGAAACCATAACCATAAAGGAAGGCTAGGGAGCTATCACGTAGCCATTGAAAAATCAGGTTTTGCCAGGCTCTGTTGTAGCTCTTATTGGTTTCGTTTTGTAGTTTTAGAATTTGAGGTGCAAGTTGGCTGAGAATTTTTTCTTTGACCGTCGCAATCGGCACAATCAGCTTGCCCTGGGGAACATTGCGAATCCCTACGGCATTGATGCCCAAACGCAAAGCGGTCTCGTCTTGGGCAGTACGAATCATCCCAATGCCACGGGTAAGGGCAGATAATTTTTGCGCGGCTTCTGAGCGAGCCTCGTTCAAAACCCTATAGCTGGCCAGACCTTGTAGGGGGATGATTAGAAAAAAACCAAGGGCCGCAAGGGGGGCAAATTTCCGGACCCATCTGCGATGCTTGCTGATGATGGTTGATTGACGATCCATCTGGTTGGCCAGAAGAATCAGGGCCCCACCGATCAGGGGGAGGAAAGCGATGCCCCGCACCGCATCGAGAACCATGATTAACCACCTAGGATCGCTGAAACGGGGCGGTAAGACCGCAGCGATGAATAAAACAATATAAATTGCAATTAATACAAACGCTACCCGGTCAAGGGCATAGGCCAAATCCTTGCGAGGGCCAAGCGAGGCGCCCATGGGCGGAACATCTCAAGTTGACTCATTCTAGCCTGGCGGCTCGAAATCTCGAATGATGAATGACGCCAGGGTATCCCGTGTTAACTGACTGCCTTCGTGGATGGTTTGGGAACATTCACAATTAAAAAAAAACCTCCCAAATGGGAGGTTGGTGAAAATGAACTACGCTTCTTCAGACAAAAGACTTAAGGCGGTTGCGAATTTTGCGAGACATACTGAATCCGGCGACTGCACCGAGCAGGGGCAGGGGGCCGGGAACGGAAGAAGTGGCAGGAATGGGTTGAGAAGCTACAACCCCTGTCAACGAGGCGATTGTGCCTCCGGTAACTTTGAGGGTGCCTGTGAAGTCGTCGTTGGTCAGCTTGGGGCTGTAAGTTGCTATGCCGCCAGCGGCTTGTAAGGGCGGAGTGAAGGTGGCTGCGGCTGGACCGGTGGCTGGCTGGAAGGAGGAACTAATGTCGTAGGTAGCAGCATCTAGGCCCGGATCATTTGAACTAATGAGATTAGAAGTCCAAAAGTTTAATTGTTTGCCCGTGGGTGCCGTAACTTTGTAATCCAGTTTGAAGTCGTTGCCGGCAGGAGTCCAAGCATTAAGGCCCTGGAGGGAATATTGGAAACTATTACCGCTGGACTGGAATGAAAAACGGTCGAGAGGGTTAAAATTTGTAAAAGAACTGAGTTGAAATGTGAACCCAAGAACATCGGTGCAGACGCCAGCGGCTTGAAGGGCCGCGAGAGTGTCATCAACACAAGCAGCCGCTTTACCAGGAGTGCCAGCAATCAACATCAAAGAGCTAGCTGCAAAAATCAAGCTGAAACCAGCTTTTGCTTGGATTTTCATTTCAATAGGGGGTGTAGGGACAGGAAATGGATCTGATTGCCGCTTCCGGAAAGCGGTCGTAGCGTAAAACTAGAGGGAAATCTATTTTCAGCGGCATTTCCCACTATTCTCTTAGTGATTTAAGCTTTT
>JAPLIF010000351.1 GCA_026389255.1 Cyanobacteriota bacterium | reverse complement strand
ACGGCGGGCTGGGGTGTGGGCAGCTCCAGTTCGGCCAGCCGGTGCCCCTGGTGATCAAAGCGACCCAGCTTGATGGCGGTGCCGCCCAAGTCGACGCCGATCACCTCCCGGGCCGAGGCGGCTGGGGCAGCTGGGAGCGCGTCATGCCGGTCCGTCGCAGGAGGGATCGCCAAAGCGGGTTCCGGGTCACAGGGCCCGGTGGGACAAGCGGCCGCTCGACGCTAAGGGGCCGCCCGGCGCCGGGCGGAACCCACGCCCGGCCGTCCAGCCGCCGTGCTCAGGCTCGGCCAGCTTTACGCCAGGCTGCTGGCCGAGGGCTGCCAACAGGGCGGAGGCTTCTGCAGCGTTTTTGACGGCCGTACCCATCAGTTTCGGCTGGCACACCAGGCGCACCAGCCCCAAAGCGGTGACCGTGCAGAAGAGCACCTGATCTGCGGCCTGATGTTCCCAGTCATGAACGGCGTGGGGTAACCGCTTGCCCCGAGTGATCCTATCGGTCATGCTGATCTTGTGGGTTCTATGGATCGTGTGGCGATGATCAGCGAAGCCAGTGCCGTCAGCTTCCGCCAGAACCTGGGCGACATGCTCAACCAGGTGCAGTACCGCCACGACAGCATCGTGATCAAGCGGGATGGCAAACCCGTGGCGGCCCTGGTGGATGCCCGTTTATTTGAGCGGATCCGACGCCTGCAGGCCCGTTTCGACGGGCTGTGCCAGCGCATTGAGGCGGGCTACGCCCAGGTGCCGGAAGCCGAGGGCCTGGCTGAGATCGATGCCGCAGTAGCGGCCAGCCGCGCCGCGGGCTGACGATGTCCAGCCTGGGGGTGGTGCTCGACACCAACGTGCTGCTTTCTGGCCTCGCCTACCCCGCCAGCGTGCCCGGCAGATTGATCGCCGCCTGGCGCTTCGGGGCGCTGGAGGTGGTGCTATCGGAGTTCATCCTCGCTGAGCTGCGTCGCACCCTGCCCAGGCTGGCCCACCGGCATGGTTTGACACCTGAGGCCAGCGACGATCTGATCGATGCCCTGGCGATCCTGGCCGAACTTGTGGAGCCGGAGGCTGTCGTGGAGAACGAACTGACGGATCACGCCGACCTGCCGGTGCTCGGCACCCTGCTGGCGGCGCTGCGGCTTGGCCTGGCCCAGACCCTGGTGACCGGCGACAAGGCCCTACTGGCCCTGCGGGATCGCTATCCCATCCGCACCCCCGCTGAGTTCTGGGCGGAGCATGGGGGCATCTGATCGGCCGCTGCCCAGGAGCTTGCCAGCAAATCGACACCCCCAAAAAAAATCCCAATAGGGCTTTTGGGGGCCAAACAAGGTTGCGAGGGGGGGGATTCCTATCTCTATTCCTCTCCAGCTGCCTCAGTTCCCGGTCCCCTGCCGCTGCTTGGAGCCGGTGCCGCCTTCGGCTTCAGCCGCCAGTTGAGGAAGCGCATCCAGGCGTCGCTGGTTCCCGCGGGATCGGGCCAGCCCGGGGCCTGAGGCCTGTCGGTGGAGTTCTTGCTTTCCCCTCTGGAGCGCCAGCGACTGGAGTCGCTGCTGTTGTTATTCGCTTTGGCGGTGGCCTTGCCGCTGATTCCCCTGACGCTGGCGGATCGGTTCTGGCTGCTGTCCTTCACCGCTGCGCACTTCAGCAATGGCTTTCTGGCCTTGCTGCTGCTGCACCTGGCGGCGGTGCTGGATCCCGGACGAGCACATCAGCGGCGGGATGGGGTCAGGGCAGTTGCAGCCTCTCCAGGCCTTCAAACCGTTCGAAATCGCGATCGAAACTCACCAGGCGCCAGCCATTGGCGATCGCCAGGGCCGCCAGATGGGCATCGGTGCAGAGCCGGGCCGGCATCCCAGCACCGCGCAGCAGCTGGTGGAACACCTCCCAGCCGTCGTGCTCGGGCTCGGCCAGCTTTACGCCAGGCTGCTGGCCGAGGGCTTCCAGCAGGGCGGAGGCTTCTGCAGCGTTTTTGACGGCCGTGCCCATCAGTTTCGGCTGGCATACCAGGCGCACCAGCCCCAGAGCGGTGACCGTGCAGAAGAGCACCCGTTCTGCGGCCTGATGTTCCCAGTCATGAACGGCGTGCTGGTGATGGTTGTGGGCGGGGCAAACCAAGGCCAACCAGACATTGAGATCCGGCAGGTCGGCGCTGGTGCTCATGGGTCAAGCAGCTCGAACAGGGTGGCATTGCTGAGCTGGTGATCCTCCATGGCCAGCGCTCCGTCCAATCGCGGCAGCGTGGTCGCGGATCGTGTCAGCCCGGCGCGCTCGGGTGCGGCGCTGAGCCCTTGCTCCACGTAGCTGCGCAGTAGCTGCTTGAGGGTGACACGCTCGCTGCCCGCCCGGGCTTTCAGCCGTGCGAACAGCGGATCCGGCAGCTCCAGGGTGGTGCGCATGCTCCAGGGGGCGTTTGTGTGCGCATCTTAGTGCGCATCTTTTGAGTCGGCCCAAGCCCTTTTGGTGAATGTGGGCGGGCAAGATTGGGACGTGACCACATTGACAGGGACTTACAACGACAACATCAGCCAATTTGCAACTGCGGCCAATGGCGGAGTGATGCCCTGGTGGGGCTCTGAATCTCTTGCGTCTCAGTTCGCCCTCGCAGTAGGCAATGGTTCGAGAGTCCACAATAACCCTAACAACCCGGGGGATTACAGTCCCCTTTTTGGATGGACCTTTATACCCGCAAGCGCAAGAGTGGCATTAAAGTACAATAGTCTCTATAACAATAATAATATCTCCCCCCTGGCTACTGCTCAATTTGTATGGGCCCAAGCCACTCTTTATTCCTCTACGGCTGCCCCCGTCCCCGGCCCCCTACCTGCCTTTGGCGCCGCCGCTGCCTTCGGCTTCAGCCGCAAGCTGAGGAAGCGGATCAAACGTAGCGGCAACGCTGTTTCCAGCACCTACAGCCTCTGATCCGATACCTGGTACCTTTTGCCTCTGCCAGGGCCTGAATGGCCTTGGCCAGTTGGTTTTTTTGAATCCTCAGCCAGCGGGCGACTTAAGCCACCGCTGGGTATCAATAAGCCCAGCAGTTGCCCCTGTTTGTTGAAAAACTTATTCGCATCTTTATACCGGTTTCCGTCTTCTGCCACGGTCCTGAAAGGCTGTTGCGATTACAACTGCCATGGGCCGGCGCATCACGCCACCGCCGCTGCCGGACCCGTATCAGCCTTAGCAGAACCACTCATGGGTCAACATCTGGACTAAGCTTGGTAGATGCCTGGGGCCCACCATGCGCACCGTCAACGTTCACGAGGCCAAAACCCAGTTCTCCAGGCTGATCGACGCCGCCCATGCCGGCGAAACGATCCTGGTGGCCAAGGATGGCAAGACCTGGGCGCGGCTGGTGCCGCTGGAAATGGATCGGCCCCGGCGGCAGCC
>JAPLIF010000275.1 GCA_026389255.1 Cyanobacteriota bacterium | reverse complement strand
CAGTTGCACTTTCTTCAAGTCTTGGATTTAAAGCCAGGGAGCTACGGGAGATTGAACGGCTTGTCAGCACGAATAGAGGTATTCTGTAGAAGGCATGGGAGGAGTTTCATGGCTAACCCTAGCGAGAGAGTCATTGAGGCTGCCTGCACTGAGGACAAGCTCGTGGTCGATCTGGCAGATGGACGTTCCATCTCAGTGCCTCTGGCTTGGTACCCGCGCTTGCTTCATGCAACTCCCCATCAGCGTGCAAATTGGCAGATAGCTGGCGCTGGCTTTGGAATCCACTGGCCAGATGTTGATGAGGATCTGAGCGTGGAGGGTTTATTGCGTGGAGCGCCAGCTCCTCAGGCGAAGGTGCTGAGCAGCTAACACAGCCATGCACTATGAGCCCCACCCACCCAATCAGCCCTCCTCCTCCACCCCATCCTCCCGCTCCCGCCGCACCATCACCGCCGTGCCGTAGCAGAGCACTTCCGTTAAGCCCGCCATCAATTCGGTGGCGTCGTAGCGCATGGCGATGATGGCGTTGGCGCCCAGGCCGGAGGCTTCGCGGCACATCAGTTGGTAGGTCTCGGAGCGGGCCCGCTCGCAGAGATTGGTGTAGATGGTGATGTTGTAGACCGGCAGGCTCAGGCCCCGGCTTCCCCCAGCAGCTTGCGCAGGTCGTCATTGAGATCCCGCAGCACCGAGCGGGGGCTGACTTCATCGAGCAGCTCGACGATGCGGTGCACTTCCGCCAGGCCCAGGGCCCGGTTGGCGGTCACGGCTTCGAAATTGGCCTTCAGCACATGGTCGCGGATCTCTTCGAGCGTGGCCTTGCGGGCCACCATTTCGGCCACGTAGGGATTGGAGCGGGCCGCCTGGATTAGGGCCTTGTTGAGCAGCTCGTAGGAGATCTCGCCCTTCTTGTTGGTGTAGGCCTTGACGATGGCGGCGTAGTCGGCGCTGTTGACCGTGGCGATCTCTTCGGCGGTGTGCTCCTCATCCAGGGGGCTGGGGGCCTCCGCCGCTGCCGGCGCCCCAGCAGCAGCCCCAGCCACCGCCGCGGGCGAGCGTACCGGACCCCGGCTCGAATAGGGCAGGCCGGCGGTCAGCTCCAGGGCTTCCTGGAAGGCCTCCGGCGGAAACAGGTCGGCGGGGGTGTGGGCCGCCAGATCGGCCTCGCCGCTGTGGCGGTTCAACAGGGCCAGCCCCGGTTGGGCGCTGTCATGGCGCAGGATCACCACCCCCGCCTGGCCCCCCCTCAGCTTCTGCCGGTAGGCCACGGCCTCCAGGCTGGAGAGTTCGACCAAGCGGGTGCGGATCACCATGGCAGCGATTCAAGGATGGAAGCCAACATAGAAAGCGGCGATCCCGGCTCCGGGTGTTGGGCGGCACCCCTTCTTCTTTCTTCAGCCAGCCGCTACGGTCGGGCCATCGTTTCCATGCACAGAGGAGGCCGGGGTGCTCACGGGTCTGAGCCTGGAGAACATCGCCCTGATTGAGCGGCTGGAGCTGACGTTCGAGCCGGGCTTCACCGTGCTCACCGGTGAAACCGGGGCTGGTAAATCGATCCTGCTCGATGCCCTCGATGCCCTGCTGGGCGGTTTTCAGGGGGCTGCCGCTTCCCGTCTGCTGCGGCGCGGTTGCGTGCGGGGGCGCATTGAGGCCGGCTTCCGCCTGGCGCCCCCCGTGCTGGCCTGGTTGGCTGCCCAGGAGCTCGATGCCGAAGATGACGACGAATTGCTGCTCAGCCGCGACTGGCGCCT
>JAPLIF010000161.1 GCA_026389255.1 Cyanobacteriota bacterium | reverse complement strand
CGGCGGCGGCGGCGGCCGCCCCAACCTGGCCCAGGCCGGTGGCAAGGATGGGGCGGCGCTGGATGGGGCCCTGGAGCAAGCCCGCAACGACCTGAAGGCAGCCCTTGGGGGGTAAAGCGGCATGAAGGGGGTGTAGCCGGGCTTGCCGCTTTACCCCCCCAGCTCCTGAGCCAGGGCGCCGAGCAGGCGGCGGTTGCCGCGGCGATCGAGCACCGCCAGCCGCAGCCAGGTTTCACCGAGCCCCGCAAAGGAGCGGCAATCCCGCACCAGAATCCGGTGGCGCTGCTCCAGGGCCAGGCGCAGGGCGTGGAGTGACAAGGGCTCGCCAGCCCTCTCGCCGCGCACCAGCAGAAAATTGGCCGCCGACGCCATGGGCACCAGGCCCGGCAGCTGCGCCAGCCCCTCGGCCAGCCAGGGGCCTTCCCGCGCCAACCAGCCCTGCACGCGCCGGTCCCAGGCGCCATCGCCCATCAGGGCCACACCCGCCGCCGCCGCCAGGCCATTGACGGGCCAGGGGTCCCGCCAGGCGGCCCAGCGGGCCAGCCGCGTCGGGTCCGCCAGGGCGTAGCCGAGCCGCAACCCCGGAATCGCCGCCAGTTTGGTGAGGCTGCGGATCACCACCAGGCCGGGGCAGCGGCCCACCCACGGCAGCATCGATTGGGCCTCGCCGCCGGGCACCAAAGGCAGAAACGCCTCATCCACAATCACCAGGGCGAAACGCTGTAGCAGGGGCTCCAGGGACTCCCGGCTCCACAGCTGGCCGGTGGGGTTGTGGGGATTGGTGATCCACAGCACGGGGGGGCCGTCCAGGTCGGCCCCTGGGATGGGGGGAAAGGGCTGGGGGAAGGGGCCCGACCAGCGCAGGGGCAGGACCAGGGGTCGCCAGGCTCCCTGCCAGCACGCCAGGGCCCGCTGGTAATCAGCGAAACCCGGAACCGGCAGCAGGCTGACACCGGCCTGGGCCGCATCGCGGGCGACCCAGGTGAACAGTTCGGCGGCGCCATTGCCGGGCAGCACCATCGCCGCATCCAGGCCATGGCGCTGGGCGATCGCCTGGCGCAGTGCCTGGTGATCCCGATCGGGGTAATCCCGGACCGCTCCCCCCGCCAGGGCCCAGCCCAGGCTGCGACGCACGCTGGCGGGGGGACCGAAGGGCACCAGGGAAGCACTGGCCTCCAATAACTGATCGGGACGGCAACCGAGGCGCCGGGCCACCGCCAGCCGGTTGCCCCCGTGGGGGGCCATTCCGTGGTTCACGCCCCCAGGCCCCGCAAGATCTGTGATTCAGTCAGCCTCAATGATGGGGCGCGGCGCCGCCCCAGCGACGACTAAAACAGGGCGATGAGCGCCATCGATTCCCCTGTTCAACCGCTGATTGCGGCCCTCGGCCAGGTGTTGCTGGGCAAGGAACATCAGGTGAAACTAGCCCTGGCCTGTTTGCTGGCCCGGGGCCATCTGCTGTTGGAGGATCTGCCGGGCACCGGCAAGACCAGCCTGGCGGAAGCCCTGGCCCGGGGTTTCGGCCTGAACTTTCGGCGGGTGAGTTTCACCAGTGATCTGCTGCCGGCGGATCTGACCGGGCTGAATATGTTTGACAGCCAGCGGAGCCGCTTCGACTTTCACCCCGGTCCCCTGTTCAGCCAGGTGCTCCTGGCCGATGAAATCAACCGGGCCAGCCCCCGCACCCAAAGCGCCCTGCTGGAAGCGATGGCCAACGGACGGGTGAGCGTCGATGGCATCAGCCACCCATTGCCGGAGCCCTTCCTGGTGATCGCCACCCAAAACGGCCTCGACCAGGGCGGTACTTCACCCCTGCCCGAATCCCAGCTGGATCGTTTCTTGATGCGCTTGAACCTGGGCTTTCCGGCCCGGGAATCGGAGCGGGCCCTGCTGCAGGGGCAGGCGCTGAAGGCGACGGAATTGGCCAGCGAGCTGACCCCATCCCACCTGCAGGCGCTGCAACAGCAGGTCCAGAGGGTGCATGCCAGCCCAGCCCTGCTCGATTATGTGCTCGATCTGCTGGCCCGCAGCAGGGAGACCGGCCGGCCGGGCCTGCCCCTCTCGCCGCGGGCCGGCCTGGGCCTGCTGGCGGCAGCTCGGGCCTGGAGCCTGATCGCCGGCCGGGACCATGTGCTGCCCGACGATGTGCAGGCGGTGTTGACCCCCGTGTGCGAACACCGCCTCGACGGGGGCCAGATCCGGGGCGAGGGAGGCCTGAGCCGCCGCCTGCTGGGCGCGGCGGGCGGCCTGCGCTGACGCCGATGGGATCTGGAGCGCCACCGAAGCTGTCCCGCTGGCTGCCACTGCAGCAGGGGGAAGTGTTGAAGCTGGGCCTGCGCAACCTTTACATCGTGCCCACCGGTTTCGGCTGGCTGTGGCTTGGGGGGGGCCTATTTCTGCAACTGGTGGGCATCCAGACCCAGAGCAATGGGTCCGTGCTGCTCAGCTTTCTGATGTTCGCCCTGCAGTTGTTGAGCCTCCATCTGACCCATGGCCAGCTGGAGGGCCTCGAAGTGCGCTGCGGCCAACCGGAGCCGGCCTTTGCGGGGGAAACCGCCGTCTATCCCCTGATCGTGCGGGTGCCATCCGCCTGTGAAGGCCTGGAATGGCGCCTGCCGCCAGGGGCGCTGCAGGGGGTGGGCAGCCTGGGCCCCGGGGAGCACCCCCTGGCCCTGGAGTGGACCCCGCGGCGACGGGGCCTGCAGCGGCCCGGGCCCCTGAGGCTCCAGAGCACCGCCCCCCTGGGGCTGTTCGTCTGCTGGAGTCGCTGGCAGGTGCCCGCCGCGCAGTTGATCTATCCGGCGCCGAAACCGGGCCCGGTGCGTCAGGTGCCGATGGCCGATTGGCGCGAGCGAACCGCGGCCGCCGGGGCCCTGGCGGGGGAGGGCAGTGAGGAATGGCTGGATCTGCGGCCCCATCGCCGGGGCGACAGCAGCAGCCGCATGGCCTGGAAGCTGTTGGCCCAGGGGCGGGGCGCCCAGACCAAACGGTTCCAGGACCCGCGCCTGGAACCCTCCCTGTGGGCGCCGGACCCGACCCTGCCCCCCGAGGAGGCCCTAGAGCACCTGTGTGATCGGCTCTGCCAACTGCACCGCCAGGGCCAAAGCTATGGGTTGGCGCTGGCGGGCCTGGAGATCGCCCCGGATCGGGGCAGCAGCCACCGCGATCGTTGCCTGGAGGCCCTGGCGCTGTGCCGGTGAACGTTGTGCCCTGGCTGGCCATGGGCCTGTTGACGGCGGCGGCCTGGGGGGTGGCCCCCTTCAGCCTGCTGGGCGGGCTCAGCCTCAGCCTGCTGGTGCTGACGGGCCTGAAACTGCGGGAGGCCAAACAGCGCCGCGAGCACCGACTGGTGAGCCTGCTGCAACTGGTGACCGCCGGCCTGCTCGGGGCCCAGCAGGCGGAACTGGGGTCGAGCCTGCTGCAGGGACTGGCCGTGCTGGTGGCCCTGGCGGGTTTGCTGCAACTGGAACTGGGGCAGGTCACCAATCTGGGCAAGC
>JAPLIF010000131.1 GCA_026389255.1 Cyanobacteriota bacterium | reverse complement strand
GGGGTCATGGCCGTAGGGCCCATCGCTGTAGAGGAGAGTGCGCAGGCCGTCGTGGGCCAATTGGAAGGGGTCTTCCCGCTGGCGCCGCAGGGTTTGCAGGTTGAGTTGGCGCTCCAATTCGACCTGGTCGGCCTCCAAGCGGGGGCGCCGCACCATCTCCAGGAGCAGGGGCAACAGGACTGCCGCGTCTTCGGCGGCGCAATGCAGCCCCACCGTCAAGGCGTCCTCACCGGCCTCTGCGCGGAGGGAGGCCCCGCGCCCTTCGACGCAATCGGCCAGGGCCTCGGCATCGAGGCTGCCGCAACCCCGGGTCATTAGTCCGGCCAGCAGCTGGTGGGCCCCCCGCTGGTGCCGGGGGTCGGCGCTGCTGCCGCCCCGCATCACCAGCCGGGCCGCCAGCAGGGCCGGGCCGGGCCGTTCCTGGACCACCACGGGCAGTCCGCCGCTGAGGGTGAAACGTTGCTGGATCGTCATGCCGGCACCGCTTCAAGGACGGCGGCGAGGGCCGGATCAAACCCAATGAGCACCTGGTGCTGCAGGGTCTCGGGGGTCCAGCGCTGCAGCATTTCCAGGGGGCTGGCGAGACGGTGTTGCCGCTGCCAGAGCTGATTACTACCGATCAAGCCGGCTACGCCAGCCGACGATTCAAGGCTGAAGCGATAGCTGTTGGCCACCAGCCGCTGGGCCCGTTCCCATTCCTCCTTCGTGATCGGTGCCGCCATCACCTCCTGCCAGACCTCCGCGATTGCTTGCCGCACCGCCTCCAGATCGTCCGGTTCGCAGACCGCCTCTAGCAGGGCCAGGCTGCCGCCCTGCATGGCATGGAGATCGAGATCAATGCTTTCCACCAGCCGTAGGTCCTCCCTCAGGCGGTCGACTAGCCGGCTGCGGCGACCTTCGGACATGATTGTCGTTGCCAGATCGCTGCCGATCAGGGCCTCCAGATTCCCCGCCGGGGGTTGGGCCCAGGCCATCAGCAGGCGGGCCGCCTCCAGCCGGGGTAACGCCAGGTGTTGTTCTCCCGGCACCACCTGAAGAGTTGGGGGCTCAATGGTGGCGGTTGGATCCCCGTTCGTCAGGGCCCCCAGGGGGCCAAGGGCGGCCCGGCTGGCCAGTTGGCCATCGCCAGTGGCCCCAGCCAGGGCGAGCACGCATCCTCCGGGTCGGTATAGCCGTTGGTGGAAGGCGGCCATGGCCTCTGGGTCATGGCGCAACAGCGATTCCCGATCGCCCAGAATGGGAAGGCTGTAGGGATGACCCGGGCAAGCTGCGGCCAAGAGCCGTTGTAAGGCCACCTCTTCCGGTTGATCTTCGCTCTGGGCGAGTTCTTCGAGAACCACCTGGCGCTCCATGGCGAAGGCCTCGGCCTCCAGGCGGGGGCGCAAGACGAGATCGAGCAGCAGGTCGAGGGCTTCTGCTGCCGCTTCGGGTGGAATCAGGACGTGGAAATGGACGTCATCAAAGCCGGTGGCGGCATTGGTCATTCCCCCGAGGGCCTCGACGCGGCGATCGAATTCCCCCGCGGCAAGAGCATCACTGCCCTTGAACACCATGTGCTCCAGGAAGTGGGCCAGGCCGTGTTCCTGAGGCTGCTCAAAGCTGCTGCCGGCTTGACACCAAAAGTCGATGCAGACCAGGGGGGCTTCGGGCAGGGGCAGGCTCACCAGTTCGACCCCATTGGCGAGTCGCTGCCGTTGGGGATCCCCAAGGCCGCTCAGCAACGGGGCCAAGGAACCCCTCGTCTCACTCATGGATGCGTGGCAGGATCGCCATTCTGCGTGGCTGGGCGTCCCTTTGTCCTCTCCCCATGGTTCGGGCCTACCGGATGGGCCCGTGGCCCCTGCGGTCCCTCCCTCTAGTCAGGCCGCTGCGGCCCTGTCCCCGGATTCCGCAGCCGGGCTCCACCCCTTGATGGATGCCTTGGTCGAGCGGATACGCGGCTGTCGGGATGGATTACCGGGTCTGGCCCCGCTGCCGATCGATCCGGAGCTGGAAGCGATCAGCGGCAGCCTCGATGGTGAACGGCTGTTCATTCGCAACGAGCTGCATCACTGCTCCGGCCTTCGCAAGCTGCACCTTGAAATCGCCCGGCTGGGTGCGGGGTTACAGATTTTGCACTGCGTCTTTTTCCCAGATCCCCACTTCGATTTGCCCATTTTCGGCGCCGATATTGTGGCCAGCCGGGGGGTTGTGTCGGCGGCCATTGTCGACCTATCTCCCGTCGCTGGGCCCCCCAAGGCGTCCTTGACCGAGGCCTTGGCGGCCCAACCGCGGGGGCCCTTTGCCCAGGTGCGGGACCTGCCCCCCTGGGGGTCCATCTTTTCCCCCCAGGTCCTTTTCGTGCGTCCCCAGGGGCCCCAGGAGGAAGGGGCCTTCGTGGAGGCCGTGGCTGGTGTTTTGGAGGTTTTGGCGGCCGCTGTGCGCCAGGCGACACCCCAGGCCAGTGATGATCCAGCTACGATACAAAGGTGGCAGGGTCAATTGAACTATTGCCGTCAACAGAAACTGAACGACAAGACCCGCCGGGTGTTGGAGAAGGTCTTCAATCCCGCCTGGGCCGACCACTACATCGAACAACTCCTGTTCGACGATCCCCCAGCCCTGGACTCCCCCCCCTCCTCTACGCCCTGATCGGAGCGCTCAGCGGAGCCGCCCTCACCTGGGCCCTGACCCACGGCTTGCCTGGGGCGCCCCGGTTGGGTGGCCCATCGGCAGCGAAGACGGTTGGGGCCCGCAAGGCAGCGGTTCCAACTCCCCAGGCGGTGGCGGCCCTCGGTCGCCTCGAACCCGGTGGAGACATTCGCATCCTGGCGGCCCCTAGCAGCGGCATCGATGGGGGCAGTCCCCGGATCACGGACCTGCTGGTGGTGGAGGGGCAAACGGTACGAGCCGGCCAGTTGCTGGCCCATTTCGATTCGGCCCCCGGCCAAAGGGCCGAGCGTCAGCGGATTCGTGTTCGTCGGGTCAACCTCAGTCGACGTTTGACGGTGGAGGGCCGGGAGGTGGCCCGTTACCGACGCCTCACGGCCGATGGGGCCATCTCCGCCGACGAACTCGACCAGCGCGAGCAGCAATACTTGGAACTTCAGGGCCAGCTGCACGAAACCGAGGCGTCCCTGCTGAAAATCGAGGCCGACCTACGCAATACGGAGTTGCGAGCCCCTATCGATGGCACCGTTTTACGGCTCCATACCCGGGTCGGGGAGCGGGCCGATGAGAAAGGTGTGCTCGAACTTGGGGATAGCGCCCGCATGGAGGCGGTGCTGGAGGTTTATGAAAGCGACATTGCCCGGGTACGGCTGGGCCAGCGGACCCGGATCAGCAGTGAAAACGGGGGCTTCAAGGGTCAACTCAACGGCGTCGTCACCCGCATCAGTCCCCAGGTACGCCAGCGGGAGGTGCTGTCCACAGACCCAAGCAGCGATGCCGATGCCCGCATCGTCGAGGTGAGAGTTGGGCTCGACCCAGTGGATGCCAGCAAGGTCCAGACCCTTACCGGGCTCAAGGTGATCGGCCGGTTAGAGGCGTGAGGGGGTTCGTCTGATGCCCTCGTTATGGCCCAGCCGCCGTATTCCCCTGGCTTGGTTGTTGCTCACCCGTCAGCCGATGCGGCTGGCGGTCGCCCTCGCCGGTATTGCCTTTGCGGGCATCTTGATGTTCATGCAACTGGGCTTTCGCGATGGCCTTTTCGAAGCCAGCATCACCCTGCACAAACTCTTTGATACCGATCTGGTGCTGATCTCCCCTCGCACCACCAGTTCGGTGGCGATGGCGGGTTTTCCCCGTCGCCGTCTGGTGCAGGCCATGGCCCATCCGGCCGTGGCGGGGGTGAGTCCGGTGCACTGGAACCTGTTGAGCTGGCGCAATCCGGAAAACCGCGCCACCCGCTCGATTCTGGTGCTGGGCTTTGAGCCCCTCGATCCGCTTCTGCAGGATGACTCCTTGCGCCGCCAAACCCCCTTGCTGAGTCAGCGGGGAAGGGTGCTGTTCGATGAGCGGTCCCGCCAGGAGTTCGGACCGATTGGCCCCTGGTTTCGCCAGGGCCGCCTGATTGAAACCGAGGTGGCTGGCAAGCGTGTGCGCGTGGTCGGCCTGGTCGCCCTGGGACCCTCCTTCGGTGCCGATGGCAATCTGCTCACCAGTGGTGAAACCTTCCTTTGGCTGATGCCCAATACCCCTGCCGGCAGCATTGAACTGGGGTTGATCCGGTTGGTCCCTGGCAGCGATCCGGCCAAGGTGGCCGCCGATCTGCGGCGCCAATTACCCCAGGATGTGGTGGTGTACAGCAAGCAGGGATTTCAGGACTTTGAAAAGAATTACTGGGCCACCAGCACCGCCATTGGTTTCATTTTCACCCTGGGTTCGGCCATGGGTTTCGTGGTCGGCTGCGTGATTGTTTATCAGATTCTTCATGGCGATGTCAGCGACCACCTGCCCGAATACGCCACTTTGATGGCCATGGGTTACCCCCTGAGCGATCTCCTTGGCGTCGTGGCCCGCGAGGGGCTGCTGCTATCGCTGTTGGGCTACGGCCCAGCCCTGGCCGCTGCCCTAGGGCTCTATGGGCTAGTGCGTTCAGCCACAGGCCTGCCCGTGGCCATGACCAATGGGCGGGCCTTGCTGGTGTTCGGGCTGATCCTGGTGA
>JAPLIF010000349.1 GCA_026389255.1 Cyanobacteriota bacterium | reverse complement strand
GAAAGGGGCGAGATCCCACAGGGGCGCAAAACTCACCAACGTTCCCACCAGTGGTTGTTCAAGCGAGTCGGCCGCCTGAAGATCACAAAGCTGGAAGGGGCCATCGGCAAACCCTTGCGGCCGTCGCCGGCCAGCCACCGTGACCGACAGGGATCCTGCTCCCTGAAGGAAAGCCAGTCCCGATGGGCTGGTAGCACCGAAGAGCAGAACATCACTCATGGGCTGAACAGGCTGGCCAGCCGTTGGGCATAGCGAAATCCATAGGGCAGCCACCAAAGCCAACCAAAAGCCCGGCCGTAGGCACGGCGCACCTCCTGAAAACGCCGTCGCGATTCACGCCCGCTCACCCCACCCGACTGCATGTGAACCAGTTCAAGGTCCATGCATTCGACCTCCAAATCGGACCACCGTGAAAGCTGAAGAAAGTAATCCAGATCTGCAGAGAGAAAAAAACCGTCGGCATAGCGTGCCAAATGACGTCGGGCCCCCGGGCCGATGAGGGTGGCTTGATGGGGTGGCGTGGAGCCCAAAAAAAGGGAGCGGCGATAGGAGTGGCGCCAGCGAAACACACTGCGGCGCTGGAGGGTTGGGCTGGTTGTTCCAGCATCGGCGGCTACGGATTCGACATAGCGACCCGTAGTGACCAGGAGATCGGGATCTCTACCCCTGCTCCAGGCCGTCTGCAGGCCCCTGGCCAACGTCTCAAAAACCTGGGGAGAGGCGGCCCAGTCATCACTCCCCCAGAACAACAGCCAGGTATCCGCAGGGGTCTCCAGGGCGAATCCTTGATTCATGGCCCCAAAGATGCCCGGCTCGGTGGGATCCTGGGGCCGCCATTGGAAGCGGGGATCACGCCCACAGAGATCCTGGATCCAGCGGCGATGGGCCGGCTGACTGGGACCATCGACAAACAGGACGCTCCAATGGGGCCAGGTTTGCTGCTGGAGAGAGGAAACCAACCGTGGCAACAAAGCATGGGAATCGAGGGTGGGGACCACGACGACAATCGCCGGAGGGGGGAATCCGGAAGGCGAAGCCATCAGCCCCGCCGGCGAATCAGGACATCATCGAGGACCAGAAGATCCATTTTGGTACGCAGAAAACAATCGAGAGCCTGGGAAGGAGTACAGACAATCGGCTCATTTTCGTTAAATGAGGTATTCAGGACCATCGGAACTCCCGTGAGATCACGGAAGGCTCGAATCAACCGGTAATAGCGGCCGTTATCTGCCTCGGTCACTGTCTGCAAGCGTCCCGTGCCGTCGACATGGGTGACAGCAGGGATCAGGGGACGCTTGTCCTCCTGGATGGGATACACCTGCATCATGAATGGCACATCGCCATCCAAACTGAACCAATCCGCAACCGCTTCCCGAAGGACGGAGGGGGCAAAGGGGCGGAATGACTCGCGCCGTTTGATCTTCAGATTAAGGATGTCCTTCATGTCGGCCCGACGTGGATCCCCCAGGATCGAGCGGTGACCCAGGGCCCTGGGGCCCCATTCCATCCGACCTTGGAACCAGCCGATGACAAGTCCCTCGCTGATGGCCCCGGCCACTTCCGAGCAAATCTCCCCATCGGAGAGGGTCTGGATAGAACAGCCCGCCAAATCCAGGGCCGACCTGGAGGAGGGGTCCGCCAACAGCGTCTCGATGGCCCCTGGGGTCGGGCGGCTGCCCAGGTAGGCCGTGGCCATCGAGCGGCTGCGGCCATGGCCCTGGCGATTCCACACCTCAAGGGCCGCCCCCAGGGCCCCACCTGCGTCGCCGGCGGCCGCCTGCACGTACACCTGGCGGAAGGGGGTGGCCACGGTCACCTTGCCATTGGCCACCGAATTCGCCCCACAACCACCGGCAATACAAAGATTGTCGCTGGGATGGAGGCGATGCAACGCCCGCAGGAGGTGGAAAAATGCTTCTTCGTACATCGCTTGTGCCGACCGGGCGATGTCCTTATGGCGTTGATCGAGGGGCTCGTCAGGTTGGCGGGCCGGTCCCAACAGAGTCTCCAAGGCAGGGCTCCAATGGCGGCCCACCTCAGGAATGCCATGGCTCCACTGGTGGGGCAGATTCTGGCCGGCATGCTGGAAGTAGGTGAGATCGAGGTTATAGGTACCGTCGTCTTGTAACCGCACCAACTTCCTCATCTGGGGAAGCCAACCGGGCTGGCCATAGGGGGCAAGACCCATGATCTTGTATTCATCACCGTAATGGGGAAAGCCAAGAAACTGGGTGATTGCCGTATAGAAAGCACCCAGGGAATGGGGAAAATAATAGGCGGAAGCCAGAGGGGCACGGTGGTGTTCGACAAAGTGAAGTTCGGCGCGCAAGGGCTGACCGGGAAAGGCGGTGGCGAGTTGCTGGGCCAGACCTGACCGTTCCCGTTTATTGCGCCAGCGGCTCCAGAGAAAGCGGGGATCGGGACGGCTGGCCAGCGTGTAAGCGATCTTGCGCCAACGATGGGCACCCGGGAAGGAATTGATGGCGATGTGATCGACATCTTCCAGGCGCACGCCCCCATCGTCCAGACACCAACGGATGGCCTCGCTGGGGAAGCCCGCCCAATGTTTGATCCGACGGAAGCGCTCCTCCTCAGCCGCGCCCAGGATCTCTCCATCACGGATCAAAGCGGCGGCCGCATCGGCGTGGAAAGCATTGATTCCTAGGATCAGGGTCATGACAAGGGCAGTTCGATCGCGAGGTGTTGGCGGAGCCACTGCTCGAGCACCATCAAGCTCCAGCGGCGGTACCAGGGCGCAAGGTCCAGTCCGGCCGGGGTGGATGGCAGGCGCAGAGTAAGTCGGGACGATGGATCATCGAGCCACAACTGAAACGGGAAGCGGAAACCCTGTTTGGGCCGCTGCCTGAACCATTCGGGCAATTCCGGCACCGCTTGCTGCAACAGTCCCTTCCCTGGGGCTAACCGCAGCGACGCGGGGATGGGAGCCAGGGCGGTCTGAAGACGGGCATCCACAAAGGGCAGCCGCAGTTCCAGGGCCGCTGCCATCGCCATGACATCGCTGTCGGGCAGGAGCTGGTTGCGGAGGTAGCGGGTGCCCTCCAGCCAGGCCACCCCATCACGATCGGAACCGGCTGGCGGCTCCTGCAGCACCGTCGCCGCCCCGACGCTTCCCGCCTGGAGACCCCAATGGGTCAGTAACTGGTTGACCTCCCGGGAGGTGAACAGGGAACGTACACAGCGATAGGCCCGGGCCATGGATGCGGGCGACTCCAGCAAATCCGCCAGGCGTTGGCGTCGGTGGTGATGGCCGCCTGGCCCGTGCCGCAGCAGCGCCGCCCCTAGCGGGCCCGCCGGGCCCAGGCGGCGACGCCAACGCCGCAATCGGGGAACCACGCGAAAACTGGGGTAGCCCCCAAACAATTCGTCGCCACCCAGGCCGGAAAGGGCGCCGTCT
>JAPLIF010000207.1 GCA_026389255.1 Cyanobacteriota bacterium | reverse complement strand
TCCTGGCGCTATTCCGTGCTCGTTAATGATGGGGTCATCGTGAAGTCCTTCATTGGTGAACTCCTGGGAACCGTCAGTGCCCCAAGGCTGGCCTTTGTGGGCTGATGGCCTGGGTTTCGGCTTCATTTCGGAGCCTGGCGGCGGTGTCATCGGCTTGTCTGGCGATGGTCAGGTCGATGGGGCGAATTTGGGGAATCACCAGTGAGGAATCAAGGGTTGGCCCCATCGATAGGCTTGGTCTGGAATCATCATTATTGCGTTGAGAGCCAGCCCATGAACTGGAGCCGTGAAGCCGATGAGGTCCTCAAGGAGGTGCCCTTTTTCGTGCGACCCATTGTGCGCCGTCGGATTGAGTCCATGGCCGCTGAGGCCGGCCTCGCGGAGGTGGATCTGCCCTTCTATGAACAGGCCCGGGAGCGCTTTGGCCAGAAGTGAAAGGGCGATGAGGTAAAAGGGGAGTAACGCAGCTCCCTATCGATGTCTCAGTCGAAACGAGAACAGGTGGTCAGCCACCTCCGTTACATCCGCCAGGAGCTGCGGGAAATGCATCAGGGCGTGATGGAGGACGGCCTTCTGCCGGAAGCCGGTGAAGTGCGCGGCGTGATGGCCCAGATGGAAGCCCTGTTGGAGCTCTTAGAGGGCAAGGGATCCCGTAAGAAGGAAGGAGACGCCTGATTGCCTGGGTGATCCCCTTGCCGAACCCGGGCAGAGCTGGTTTGCTTAGGGCGTCCCCATCATCCGGCCCCGGCCTCGGCTGAGGGCTTTTTTATTGATTTCCCCCATCTGTGGCGTAAACCCTTTCCCAAGACTCCACAAATGGTGTAGACAGGGTAGGCAGGGCTCTGGGTCGGGTGATGGGGATCACCGCTGGTCGCTTGGTTCACACCTTGGTGCTGGACAGGTAGACAACCGGCCGATGCGGCCCTGCACCCCTTTCTATTAATGGCCCGTCGGTATCAGCAAACCAGGGTTCAGCAACGCTTGATCCAGGCGGGTAACGTCCTGGATCAATGGGCCACCAATCCCTGGCGCCGGCTCTCGTTGTCCTTAATTGTCCTTTTGGGCGCCTTTGCGGTCGGTGGCGGCCTGTCCACCATCACAGGGGCCCTGGCCTATATCGACCAGCTCTCCGCCCTGGTTTGCGTGGTCGCCCTGGAGATCGCAGCCCGTTCTCGCCCCTGGCTACTCAGGCGTCCCCGCGATCAACGCCTCGGACTGCAACTCCTGGATATGGCCCGCATCGGCCTGCTCTATGGCCTGCTGATCGATGGCTTCAAGCTGCAGTGAGTCCCATCGCTTCGCCGGCGCCGGCGCCGGCGCTCAACAAATACAGCAGGGCCATGCGGATCGGCACCCCATTACGCACCTGTTCTTCCACCAGGCAGCGTTCGCTGTCATCGAGCAGATCTCCCGCCAGTTCCACCCCCCGGTTCACCGGGCCCGGATGGAGCACCGGCACCCGGTCCCCACAGCGTTGCAGGCGCTCGTGGGTCAGGCCGTAGCGGCGGTGGTAGCTGTCGAGGCTGGTGAGTAAGTGGTCGTGCATGCGCTCCTGTTGGAGCCGCAGGGTCATCACCGCATCGGCGCCGCTCAACGCTTCATCGAGGTCCCGGCAGAGGCGCACCGGCCCGCGCTGGGGCACGGGATCCTGCCGTTGCCCCGGAGGCGGGGCCGCGACGAACTGGGCGAACTCCTCGGGCAACAGGGTGGCGGGTCCGCACAGCACCACCTCGGCCCCGCAGCCGGTGAGGGCCCAGAGGTTGGAGCGGGCGACCCGGGAGTGCAACACATCGCCGACGATCACCACCCGGCGGCCGGCGAGGCTGGCGGGGGAAGGCTGGGTGGGTTCGAAATGGCGGGCCAGGGTGAACAGGTCGAGCAGGCCCTGGCTGGGGTGGCTGTGCAGTCCATCGCCGGCGTTGAGCACCGCCACCTTGTCCCCCCCCCGCTCCAGGTCCCGGGCCAGGCGGTGCGGGATGCCCGCACAGCGATGGCGCACCACCAACACGTTGCTGCCCATGGCCACGTAGGTGCGGGCCGTATCCAGCAGGCTTTCGCCCTTGCTCAATGAGCTAGAGGAGGGTGAGAAGGTTTGAACGTCGGCCGAAAGGCGTCGGGCCGCCAGTTCAAAACTGCTGCGGGTGCGGGTGCTGGGTTCAAAGAACAGGGTGGTCATCAGCCGCCCCTGCAGCGCCGGCAGCTTGCGGGCACCGGCCACAGGCAACTGGCGGAACCGTTGGGCCAGTTGCAGAACGGTGGCGTAATCCGCGACCGAAAAGGACGCCAGGTCGAGGACATGGCGGTGGGTCCAGCCGCTCAACGCACGATCCCGTCCAACAATCTCAACTTAAGGGGCCATCGTCCCGGCCCCGATCCAGGGACCGTGGCTGCTCCAGCCCAGGTTCTCAGGCCGCCAGGCCGCCGCCGCTGCCGGCTGGCGGTCCCCCCGGGCCCGGCGACTGACGCTGCGGCTGGGCCCCAGATACCAGCGCCAGGGCCGATCCACGGCGGCGCTGATGCCGATGCGGCGGTCCTGCCGCAGGGGGCCATCACCCGTGGCGGCCCCTAATGCAGAGGGGCTAAGCAGGGCCTGCAGGGGGCTGGGGCGGGGCGCCAGCCACAGGGGGCCCTCGCCGCAGGCGCCCAGGCCGTCGTGGCGCTGCTCGATTGCAAAGCAGCGGGCCAGGAGCCCTGGACCACTGGCCTGGCGTTCGGGCCCATCGGGGAGGGCGGCGGCCCGCAGCAGCACGCCGCTGGCCCATTCGTCCCGGTCCGTGACCACGTTGACGCAGTGGTGGATGCCGTAGCAGCGGTAGACATAGAAGTGGCCCGGCGGGCCGAAGAGGGTTTCGTTGCTGGCACTGCGCCGCCGGTGGCCGTGGCAGGCCGGTTCGGCCTGGGTGTAGGCCTCCGTCTCCACGATCACCCCCCACAG
>JAPLIF010000259.1 GCA_026389255.1 Cyanobacteriota bacterium | reverse complement strand
TCCTCCGCCACCAACATCCGATACAACTCCGCCAAACGCTCCTGCAAATCCGGCGGCAACCCGGGCAGCTCCAGGGGCCCCAGCCGTTGCAGCGCCCGTTCGGGCGGATCAGGGGGCAGGGGATCGGGGGGCAGCAAGCGTGGATCGGGTCGTGATCGCAATCCCGCGGGCCACCAGGGAGGTAACGATTCAGCCTCTGGAATCGGTGGCCCGTCGCCGCCATCATTAGCGCCCCCAGCCCTCTTGCCACTGGCCTTTTTGCCGCCAGCTTTGCCGGCGCTGGCAGTCCCCTCGCCCGCAGGCCCCTGCTGCAGCGCCTGAAGCAGCGTCTGCCGATCGCGGCCGTGCCAGGCCAGCAGCAGCCAGGGATCGTCATCAAGTTGCTGGGCGAAGACGTAGAGCACCGCAGCGATGTGTTTGCAGGGTTCGGCATCGTCGGGGCAGCCGCAACGCACCTGCAGGTCGGCCCAGCGGCGCGGGAACAGGGCCACACCGGCCTCGGCGAAGGCCGCCTCCAGGTTGGCGGGCACCTCACCGGCCAGCAATTGGGCGGCCCAGCCCAGGCGAGTGGCGAACAGCATCTCCAGGCTGCGCCATTGGGCTTTGTTGGCCGCCTCGCTGCGCACGCTCACCTTGTAGGGAGTGGCCCGCGAACCCTGCACCCGGGCCTCCAACCGGCCCGCCTTCACCACCAGATCCATCACCCGGCCGCCGCGGGCATAGCGCCGGCCCCGCTCCATCCGCGGTCCCAGCCCATAGCCCTCCAGCACCGCAGTGAACCTCTGGGACCACCACTGGCTGGCCAGGGGTGCTTGGGTTTTACGGGATGCCCGCTGGCCCTGGCGGGCCGCAGCCGGCCGACCTGCGGGCTTCCGGGCCGATCCACCCGCCGTTGTCATGGCCTCCCCTCCGAAGGCCGCAGCCGGATCAACTCCCGCAATTCGTCGGTCGAGAGACGGCTGAGGGCCTGTTCGCCGCTGGATACCACCCGCTCCGCCAGCTCCCGTTTGCCGCGAATCAAGGCATCGATGCCCTCCTCCACCGTGCCGCCACACACCAACTTATGCACATGCACGCAGCGCAACTGGCCGAGGCGATGGGCCCGATCGGTGGCCTGATCTTCCACAGCCGGATTCCACCAGCGGTCGTAGTGGATCACGTGCGATGCGGCGGTGAGATTCAGGCCCGTACCGCCGGCCTTGAGCGACAGCAGAAACACCGGCGGCCCATCATCTTCGCCGAAACGGGCCACCACCTGGTCGCGCTGGCTGCGGCCCAGGCCGCCATGCAGCCAGAGGGGATCACGGCCGCAGCGACGGGCCAGGTGGGCCGCCAGCCGTTCGCCCCAACTCGTGTACTGCGTGAACACCAGCACCTTTTCGCCCGCATCCAAGATCGCGTCGATCAGCTCCTCGCAGCGGCTCAATTTGCCGGAGCGGCCCGCCAGTTCCGTGCCGTCCGCGAGGTAGTGGGCGGGGTGATTGCACACCTGCTTGAGGCGGGTCAGGCCCGCCAGCACCAATCCCTGGCGTTCGATGCCGTCGCTGGCATCGGCCTGCTCCAGCAACTCAGCGGCCACCGCCTGGTAAAGGGTGGCCTGCTCTTCGCTGAGCTGGCAGATCTCGGTCTGCTCGATCTTGCCCGGCAGATCGGGCAGGATCGCCCGGTCGCTCTTGAGGCGCCGCAGCAGGAAGGGTGCGGTGAGGTGCCGCAGCCGCTCAGCCGCCGCTGCGTCGTGGTCCCGCTCGATTGGGATGGCGAAGCGCTGGCGGAACTGGGCCAGGCTGCCCAGCAGGCCGGGATTGAGCAAGTTCAGCAGGGCCCAGAGTTCATGGAGGCGGTTTTCCACGGGTGTGCCAGTGAGGGCAACCCGGCGCTCGCCGCCCAGGCCGGCGGCGGCCCGCGCCATGGCGGTGTAAGGATTTTTGAGCTGCTGGGCCTCGTCAAACACCAGCCGGCCCCAGGACAGGCCCGCCAACGCGGTGGCATCGCGGCTGAGCACGCCGTAGCTGGTAAGCAACACGCCGCCGGGGCCGAGATCTTTGACAGCCCGCCGCAGGACTGCCGCCGTGCGGGGCCGCTGGGGGCCGTGGTGCAGCCCCACCGTCAAAGTGGGCGCGAAGCGCTCCAGTTCTCGCCGCCAATTGCCCAACAGCGTCACCGGCGCCACCACCAGGGTGGGCGACTGCAGCGGGTCGACCAGTAGGGAGGCGATCAACTGGGCGGTCTTGCCAAGGCCCATGTCGTCCGCCAGGCAGGCCCCCAGCCCCAATCGGCCCAAAAACACCAGCCAGCCCAAGCCCCGTTGCTGGTAGGGGCGCAGCTCACCCTGGAAGGCCTCCGGGGTTGGGAGGGCTTCGGCGCGCTGGTGCAGATCCCCCGCCAGCAGGGTGCCGAGCGGCCCCGAAGCCTCCACCCCCGCCAGCTCCAACTCCGGCGGCAGATCCAGTTGCCCCAGGCCAAGGGCACTGCGCAGCAGGTCCCCGCCGCTGGCCTCCGCCCGCTGACCGGCCAGGCGCAGCAGGCCGGCGACCGCCGCCGCATCCACCAGGGTCCACTGGCCCCGCAGCCGCACCAGCGGCCGCTTCAAGGCCGCCGCCCGCTCCAGGCTGGTCAACTCGGCGGCGCTCAAGGGCCGATCCCCCAGCGCCGCCTGCCACTCAAAGCGAAACAGCCCCGCCAAATCCAGGCCAGCGCCGCCGCCCGACGGGGCCGCCTTGCCCCGCTTGCCGGTTCCCGATTCCAGGGTGCGGGCCCGCAGACCCAGCCGCTGGCCCTGGCGCAGGCCGCTGGGCAGCAGCAGGGCGAAACCGGCTTCGGCCAGCAGGGATAACCTCTGGGTCACCAGACATACCAGGGCCGCCTCATCCAGCTCCAACGCCGCCGGGGCCTGCTGCTCCAGCAGGGCGGCCAGTTCCGGGGCCAGGCGGATCAGCAGGCCCA
>JAPLIF010000001.1 GCA_026389255.1 Cyanobacteriota bacterium | reverse complement strand
GCAATGGCCTGTTCGGGGCCGTGGCGCTGCTGCTGCTGCTGGTTCAATCGGCCTGGCTCAACCCCCTGGGTTTTGGGGGGCTGCGCTGGGATCTGGCGCTCCACACCACGATCTCCTTTCTCACCAACACCGACCAGCAGCACCTGGTTCCTGAGCAGAGCCTGGGCAACCTGGCCCAGTTGGGGGCCATGCAGTTTCTGATGTTTGTGTCGGCCGCCACCGGCCTGGCCGTCGGTTTCGCCGTGATCCGCGGCTTCAGTGGCCGACCGATCGGCAACTTTCATCGCGACCTGCTGCGGGCGCTCACCCGGGTGTTGATCCCGGCTTCGCTGCTGCTGGCTCTCTTCTTCCTGGTGTGCGGCGTGCCCATGACGCTGGCCCCGCCCCTGGAGATCACCACCCTGGAGGGAGGCCAGCAGCTGTTGCCCCGCGGACCGATCGCCCTGTTCGAGGCGATCAAGCAACTCGGTGAGAACGGCGGCGGTTTTGTCAGCGCCAACTCGGCCCATCCCTACGAGAACCCCACCCTGCTCACCAACCTGGTCAGCACCTGGGCGATGCTGATCATCCCGACCGCCACGATCGATGCCTTCGGGCGCTTCGTGGGAAACCGGCGCCAGAGCAACCTGCTGCTGGCCCTGGTGTTCGCCCTGTTGCTGATCGGGGCCGGGGTGTCCATGGCGGCTGAGCAGGCCGGCAATCCGCTGCTCGAGCGCTGGCTGAGCGGCGGCAATCTGCAGGGCAAGGAGCTGCGCTTCGGGGCCGGGCTCACTGGCCTCTGGACCGTGGTGACCACCGGCACCATGACCGGGGCGGTGAATGGGGCGATCGATGCGGCGATGCCGCTGACCATCCTCACCGCTCTGTTCAATCTGTTTTTGCAGGTGGTGGTCGGCGGCCAGGGCACCGGGATCGCCTATCTGCTGGTGTTTGTACTGCTGGCGGTGTTTCTCACCGGCTTGATGGTCGGCCGCACGCCGGAATTCCTGGGCCGCAAGGTGGAGAAGCCCCAGGTGGTGTGGGCCAGCCTGATCCTGCTGATCCATCCGCTGTTTGTGCTCATCCCGGCCGCCCTCACCCTGGCGGGTGGAGCCTCGCTAGCGGGCATTAGCAACCCCGGCTCCCATGGCATCAGCCAGGTGGTCTACGAATATGCCTCGGCGGCAGCGAACAACGGCAGCGGCCTTGAGGGGCTAGGAGATGGCACACCCTGGTGGAACCTCACCACCAGCATCAGCCTGCTGGGCGGGCGCTTGCTACCGATTGCGGCCCTGCTGGCCCTGGCCGATGGCTTCCGCCGCAAGCCGGCCCTTGAGCCCAGTCCCGGCACCCTACGCACCGACACCGGCCTGTTCACCGGTGTCACAGCCGTGGTGCTGGTGGTCCTCGGTGCCCTGACCTTCTTCCCTGTGCTGGCCCTAGGGCCCATCGCCGAAGCCCTCACCCTCGCCTCCTGAATCCGCCGCCATGACGACAACAACGCGTATTCAGTTCCCCCGCATGCCGCGGGGTCCGCGCCAGGAGCGGCGCTACACCGAGCGGCCCCGCCAGCAGGGATTGGTGCAGAAAGCGATGCTGGAGTCGGTGCGCAAGCTCAATCCCCGGCTGTCGGTGGCCAACCCGGTGATGTTCGTGGTGTGGTGCTGCACCGTTCTCTGCCTGCTGCTCACCATCGAGCCGCGGCTTCTCGATGCCAAAGCGGCGATGTCGGAGCGGGGCTTCAATGCCCTGATCTTCCTTACCCTGCTGGCGACCTTGCTGTTCGCCAACTTCGCCGAAGCCCTGGCGGAAGGCCGGGGCAAGGCCCAGGCCGATGCCCTACGCCGCACCCAGGCCCGCACCCAGGCGCGGCGTCAGTTGGCCGATGGCTCGATCGAGCTGGTGGACTCCTCCACCCTGCGCAAGGGCGATCTGGTGCTGGTGGAGGCCGGCGACGTGATCCCCGCCGATGGCGAGGTCATCGACGGAGTGGCCTCGGTGGATGAATCGGCGATTACCGGCGAATCGGCTCCGGTGCTCAAGGAGGCCGGCTCGGACGTCGCCGGATCGGTCACGGGTGGCACCCGCATCCTTTCCGATCAGCTCTCCATCCGGATCAGCGCCGATCCGGGCAAGGGCTTCATCGACCGCATGATCGCCTTGGTG
>JAPLIF010000130.1 GCA_026389255.1 Cyanobacteriota bacterium | reverse complement strand
GCCGAAACTGGCCAGCGCCTCCAGCAAGGCAGGCAGGGGCAGGTCCTGCAGCTGCAAAATCCCAACGGCCTGCAGCAGGTTCATCAAGTTGAAGCGGCCCACCAGGGGGGATTGGAAGGGGCCGTCTCCGCGGGGGGTGATCAGGTGGCCCCGCACGCCGTTCTCATCCATCTGCAGATCGGTGATGCGCAGCTCGGCGTTGGCCTGCTGCAGCGAACTGCCCCAGCAGGGACGCCCCGCCGCGGCCAACTGGTCGGCCAGGCGCTGCCCCCAGGGATCATCGATGTTGACCACGGCGGCACCGGCCAGCAGGGGCGCGGCAAACAGCAACGCCTTGGCCGCGAAATAGGCCTCCATGGAGGGGTGGTAATCGAGATGGTCCTGGGTGAGGTTGGTGAACACGGCTCCGGCGAAACGGCAGCCCGCCACCCGCTGCTGGTCGAGGGCATGGGAGCTGACCTCAATGGCGCCGATGCGGGCCCCCGCCGCCGCGGCCTGGGCCAGCTGGGCCTGGAGCACATCGGCAAAGGCGGTGGTGTGCTTCGCGACGACCCGATGGCCGGGCCAGCGATTTTCCAGGGTGCCAAACAGGGCCGTGGGCTGGCCGCAGCTGGCCGCCAGATGCTCAATGAGATGGGTGGTGGTGGTTTTGCCATTGGTGCCGGTAACACCGATGAGGGCCAACTTCAAGCTGGGCTGGTTCCAGAGGCTGGCGGCCAGCTCGCCCGCCCAGCGCGCCACCGGCTCGGAGACCACCACCACGGCGTCGTCCGCCGCCGGCGGATCGGCAGCGGCAGCAGCAGGACCAATCACGGCCGCCGCCGCCCCGGCGGCCAGCACCTGGCGCCAGAAGCAACCGCCATCCACCTGGGTGCCGGGCAGGCCCACAAAGAGACTGCCGGGTCCCGCCTGGCGGGAGTCCGTGCAGAGGCTCGCGATCGACGGATTAGCCAGGCTGGGGGGCAGGGGCAAGCCCACCTCGGTCAACAGCGAATGGAGCGGCTGGGTCATGGCAGCGCCGGAGAACGCAGGCTGGCGCCATTGTCGGCCGTAGCGGGACGGAAGCGGCAGATTCAGGCCGCGCCGTGCTGGCGCAGCCACTCCTGAAGACGGGTCCCCGCCAACCGGGGGGGAACCCAGGGCAGCTCCCGCAGGGCCTGGGCGCCGCCAGCCGGCAGGGCCAGCAACGGCACCCGCTCGCCATAGCGGGCCTGGAGTGCGGGGTCGCCATCGATATCCACCAGCTGCAGGCTGGGCGCCGGCTCCAGGGCCTGCAGGCGCTCC
Organism: Cyanobacteriota bacterium; assembly: GCA_026389255.1. Classification (GTDB taxonomy): domain Bacteria; phylum Cyanobacteriota; class Cyanobacteriia; order PCC-6307; family Cyanobiaceae; genus Cyanobium. The sequence continues at coordinate 379 of JAPLIF010000130.1, read as the reverse complement.
AGCAGCCCCTGACAGAGGCAACAACCCTGGCGGGTGAACAGCAACAGATGCGCCATCAGTCCGGCACCGGATCGCAGCCGCAAGGGGTGAAAGGGTGGCAACGCAACAGGCGCCGCAGGGTCAAGCCGCCGCCGCGCCAGGCCCCATGGCGACTGATCGCCTCCAGGCCATAGATGCTGCAGCTGGGGATAAAGCGGCAGCGGGGCGCCAACAACGGCGAGATCCAGCGGCGATAGAAGCCGAGCAGGGCCAACAGCAGCCAGGCGATGGCCCCAGGGGCCGGAGTCCCTGGGGCCGCCGGGGCAGGGGGGGGGGGCGGAACCGGTTGGAACCCGAGGGCTTTTGGGCCAACCGATAGGATCGACCGTTGGTGCGTCAA
>JAPLIF010000339.1 GCA_026389255.1 Cyanobacteriota bacterium | reverse complement strand
CGCCATTACCCCAGACCGCCGCAGTCAGCATGTCGTCGCCGGGCCGATCGCCAGGAGTCAGGTCCTTTTCCTGGGAGCGGATCACCGCCGCCAGCCGTTGCAGCCGCGCTTCCACCGAGGTCAGTGGGGGTGTGGCCCGTTCGATCTCGTTCGTTGCCTCAAGGGGCACGGCCGGATCAGGGGACGGGTTCAGGGCCGCATTAGATGCCGGCAAGCCCATGGCCGGCAGCGCCAGCAAAAAGCCGAGCAGGCCGGATCGGGAAGAAAGTGACATGGATCTAGCGAGGGACGGAGGTGGATGGGGAATTCGGTTGCGCCGCCGGGGCCATCCTTACGGGGGCTCCTACCCGCTCCACCGAGAACAGTACCGATTCAAAGAAGCTGCGGATGAGTTCCGGGGGCAGCTGCAGGATGCCGCTGGGTCCGAACCAGCGGTTCACCGTGGCCGAAGCCGAGGGCTCACCGTCGAGATAGCCCTGCAGCAATCCGGCCACCGCCAGGTTGGCCATATTGCGGAAGGTGGAATTGTTTTCAGGAAGGATGCAACCCACCCCGTAACGGCCGTAGGGCTCCCGGGGGACCAAATCGAGGGTGGTGCCCTTGGGCAGGCTGCCCGTAAAAGCCGTCAACGTGCCCGCCAGGGTTAGGGAGTCACCGGCCACGGCATCGAGGCGGCCGGCCAGCAGGGAGCGCACACCGCTCTGCAGGTCGCTGAGGGGAACCAGATTGGCTTTCGGTTGCAGGTCCTTGATCCGCGCTTCGCTGAGGCTGCCGCTGAGGACGCCGATGCGCTTGCCCACCAACCCCTCAGGACTGCCATTGATGGAAGCGTTGCGGGTCAGCAACCGGATGCCGGAAAGGCTGTAGGGAAGCGTGTAGTCCGCATACATTTCCCGCTCCCAGGTGAACTGCACCCCACAGGCCAGGTCCACCTCCCCTTGGCTCACCAGCTTGAACAGGGCGTCGGGGCTGTCGACGCGGCGGAAATCAACGCGGATCGGTTTGTTGAGATACCGGGCCAGCTCGGCGGCGATGCGGGTCGCCACATCCAGGGAAACACCGACGAGTTGGCCGTTGGCATCCACGTAGGAGCCCGGGATCAGGTCGGTACGACCGCCCAGGGTGAGCACGCCGGTGCGGGCCACCCGCTCCACCACGGTTTCGGCACGGGCGGGGCTGGGCGCCCCCAGGCCGGTGATCAGGGCGAGGAGGGAGATGAGGGTTCCTCCCGCCAGGGCGAAAGGCCGTCGCTGCGGATGGGGCAACGCATCAGAGCAAGACCTCCCGATGATGCTCAACTGCGGCGACCCCGTCAGGATGTCAAGGGCAGTCGTTGCCAATTCTTCATGCAGGTGGTGGGAATCCCCCGATCAGAGCCAGGGAATGGCCACCAGTCCCTGGGCCACTTGCCAGGCCAGGCGATCGGCCACCACCAAGGGCTCCAGGCCTGTCCGTTGCAGGCCCTCGGCGGCGAGGCCCAAGGACACCTCGGCATTCCTCAGGGGATCGAGGGGCAGCACGAGCACCTGGGGCTCGGCCGGATCGGCCTTGATCAACAGGTTGAGATCCTCCAATTCGCGCTCAAAAAAGAGGCGGCGCAGTCGCAAGGCCAGGGGAGTCCCCAAGGCGTCGGCGAACTGCTGCAAAGCCGCCCCATCGGCGCCGCTACCACTATTGAGGGCCAGCCAAATCAGCAGTTTGGCCCAGCTTTCCGCAGTCCAGAGGGGTGGAAAGCTGGTGCGGTGCTGCCGGACCAAGGCTTCAATCGCGAAGCGAAACAGGCCTGCCTGCAGGGCCAAAACCTGCTCCTGGAGTTCGCTCCCAGCCATGGGGGAAGGGTGAGGGGGCGAGGATGACATCAAGCCATCTTCGCCGTCAGAGGGCAAACTGCTGTCAGCGACCTCCAGGAGAGGACCCATGGCCATCGATTTCAATGATCCCGAGCTTGAGTTCGCTGATCTGGTGACGGCCTACCAGAGCTGGGTGATGGCCGTGATCAATGATGAAAAGCTCGGCGGTGACCCCCTGCTGACCGAGGAGATCGCCGACGATGCCCTCAATGCCATGCGGTTTTTGCCCGATGTGGTGACCAGTGCCATCGAGACCACCCTGGCGCGGGTCTACGACGTCGATCCCGAGGAACTGGCTTCCCTGCTCTATCCCGAAGACTGAGCGTCCCTGACTGCCATGGAGGCATCGCCATGCCCCAGCGGTGCTTCGCTTGGCATTCCACGCTATGAAGCCGCCTCGGATCCGTCCCCGTTTGTGCGCTCGCCGCCCTTGGGTTGGGGTGGCGATCGCTCCGATGCTGATCGGGTTGTTGGGCTGTCGTCCGTCCCAGTTGGCCCATGGGTTGCCCCAGAACGATGCTTTAAAGGGGCAGATTTACGTGTTGATCGGCACGAGCAAAGACGAACGCTTCGACAGCCTCGCCAGGAACGATGCCGAAAAGCGCCTGTCGATCCTGCTGGATACTTTCCGAGGTCTGCATCCCCAGGTGCGGGTTCAGGTTCAGACCCTGCCCGCATTCGATTTGGGAGATGTCCTGCTTCGCCGCAATCGGGCCGGTATGTCCCCAGACCTGGTGATTGTTCGAGGGTCAACAGCGATGGCCCTCCAGCAACAGAACCTGATCCAACCCCAGGCCTACCCGCCCGGCCCTTTGGCGTACCTGGATCAGGGTTCTTTGCATCGCCTACGTCTTGATGATGGTCGTTTTCTGGCCCTTCCCATTGGCCTTTTCCCCCAGGTAGCCTGTTACAACCGCAAGCGATTACCGACTCCTCCGACCACCATCCAGGACTTACTGGCCCCTGCATCCCAAGCTCGGATTGGTTTGCCATTGCAGTTGAGTGGTTTGGCCTGGTCCCTGGGCTCCCTTGGGGCCTTGGATAGTGTCAAGGCGATTGCTTCAGGTCAGCCGCCCACAGAGACCCTGAAGCAGCCAATCGCCGCTTGGATTGCCTGGCTGCGGAGCCCTGAGCTACAACAGCGGACGGTTTTTCAGGCCTCCCAGAATGGGCTGCTTGATCAGATGGGCGCAGGCCGTCTGGATTGGATGCCCTGTCATGGTTATGACTTTGATCCGCTGCGGCGCCAACTGGGACCAGCGTTTGCGGTGGCGCCCCGGCCCTCCGGACCCGGGGGTGCGGCGAGTCCCGTCACCATCGAACGGGTTATTGCCCTTGGGGTCAATTCCAGCCCGAACCAGAGGCGCATTGCCAAGGCTTTCGTCGCTTTCAGTATTAATCCTGTCAGTCAGCGGGCCCTTGCCTTGCGCAGCCAGCAGGAGCTGTCCGTTTTGAACAATTTGAATCTGGAAACTACCCCATCTCCTATCTTGGCGGCCATGATTGCGTCAAATAGGCAATCCAATGGCAATCTTCGATTAAATCAGACGATCATCAATGCCGATATTCGCAGCCAAGGACAGATGCAATACATGCTCGGTCGATTTATTTATGGCGAGATCGAAATACCCAAAGCGACCGATGCCTTCGTTGAGACGTTGCGACCTTTCTCCTCACGGCTGCCATGAACGAGTTATTCCAGGAAATGGTCGGTTGGCTGGGTTATCTGCAGCGGGGTGCCGTTGTATCCCAGCTGCTGGTGATTCTTATCGCCATAACAAGCCTGGGCTTTTTCCAGAGGCGCTGGCCAGTTTCTGGCATGACTTTCTGGGTGAGGCGATGGGTCCAGCTGTTGGCCCTTGGCAGTCTCGGCCTTGGCCTGGCTGTTGCGGGCTATCCGTTTTGGTTGATTCTTGAGCTCGTTGTTTTCTTAATCGGCTGGTATGTTCTTGACGGCTTGCATCAAATTTTCGTTCAATCCCTAGGTCGTCTCGCGCTGGGACAACTCGAGAGTCAGCTTATTCGCCTCTCCTATCTGATTTTATGTTTCATGATATTGCTTCGTTCTCTGGATAGTCCGGAGGATTTGGCGCTGATAACAGTGGGGCACTGGCTTGGAAGCGACATCAATATTGGTGATTTGTTGATGGCATTGTTGGTGGCTTTCCTCGCTTTGTTTGCCACGGGACCTCCGGCTAAATTGCTGGCTCGATTACTTCAGTATCTTGTAATAAGCGGCGAAGGCACGATGATGGCCACGGCCTTGATTATACGTTACCTATTGATGGCGATCGGCTTACTTTGGAGCGTCCATCGAATGGGGGTGCACTCCACAGCCCTGCTTGCAGTTGCGGGCGGTCTCTCGCTGGGGATTGGTTTTGGTGTGAAGGAAATTGCCTCTGATTTTATTAGTGGAATTTGGGTATT
>JAPLIF010000310.1 GCA_026389255.1 Cyanobacteriota bacterium | reverse complement strand
GCATCAAGGGGGTCTTCTCTCGCCTGGCCGGCGACCAGGCTCGCCTGATCGACGACATCACCGGCACCACCCCCCCCTATGACCAGACCCTGGTCCTCGGTCCTGTCGATCCCGACCACTTCTGCAACCGTATGGCGGCCGACCTCGGCGTGGCGGTGGCCGTGGTGGATGTCAATGATCTGGGACGCGTCAAGGTCCTGGCCTCCAGCCAAGGCTGCGATGAGGAATTGCTGCATCGGGCCCTACGGCCCAATCCGGCTGGAAATGCCAACGAACGAACCCCCTTGGTGCTCGTGCGTCCGAACTGAGGGCGCCCTCGCTGCCCCTTGGTCCGATCCGCCTATTATTGAGGTCAACCGCCATAGCTTTCCCGCGTCCCTGTGCCGTCTCCTGTCATCGCTGCTGCTGTCGGGATTCAGCCGGACCTCCAGCGGGCCCTCGCCAGGCCATTGCCGGAGAGGTTGCCCGCATCCGAGCCCAGTTGGGGCGTCGAGCCCCTGCAGGGTTGGCATATCCCACTTTTGGAAGATCGGGCCTTTGTGCCGCTGCAACCCCTGCTGCAGCGCGCCCTGCTGCTCGGGGTTCCCGATCGGCTGATCGCCGCCGTCTCGTCCAGGCGTTGCCTGGCTCCCCGGGTTCACGTGGCCCTCGGGCGCTATCAGCCCGGCCGTCCCCAGCTTTTCGGCATCATCGTGACTCGCCGCCTCAACCGCAGCGGCAGCTCCTGGGAAGTCCAGCACCTGAGGCTGGCCCAGGATTCGCTTGGGGGGCCTGGGTTGCCCAGCGAGGCTGCCTTGACTGGTGCCTTGCTGCGCGAAGCCATCCAGCGGGGTCGGGGCGCTTGCAGTTGGATTGCGACCACTTCAAGCCTGGATACCCCCCGTCTAGCGGCCTTGAGAGAGCAGGGCTTCCAGCCGCTGAGGCGGGATGCTCTCTGGTGCTGGCAGGCGAATGGCCCCGCCCCCGACCTGGCCCCGGGCCTCGAATTGCTGCCCCTTAATCGCCATACCGCCCCCCAGCTCTGGCACCTGGAACAGGCGGCCTGCCCGGCCCAGCTGCGCCAGATTCTCGATCGCCGCAGTGAGGATCTGCTTGATCAGAGCGGCACCCGGGGCTGGATGCTTGTCGATGCCATTCGCCGTGAGGCGGTGGCCGGGGTCCGCTGGCTGGCAGATCAGCCGGAGGGAGGTCAACTTGTTGAACTCTCGGTGATGCCCGGTCGCGAAGCGTTGTTTGGTCCCCAAACCGCCCTGTTGCTGCATTGCCAAAGTCGACCCGGCCAACCCCTGTGGCTGCGGGTCGAGCTTTCCGATCGGATGCGCCACCTTTGGCTGGAGCAGCTGGGGGCCCAAGGCCATGGGGAGCAAGTCTTGATGGGGCGAAGCCTGTGGCGCCGCCAACCCTCCCCCCCTGCCCGGGAAGCCGCCCGGCGACTGGAAGCCATCCTTGAACCCTTCCAACCACGGCGCCGCAGCCTGCCCACTCCCTTGGGACCGCGCTGAATGGCTTTGATGGGAGCCCCCCAACCCTGCTCGGCCCTCTCCCTGGATGTGGGCCACCGCCGCATCGGTTTGGCGGGTTGTGATCCCCTCGGCATCACAGTGACCCCCCTGGCCCCCTTGCATCGTCAGGATTTCGACGTCGACCTCCAGGCCATTGCCACCCTGGCCCGTCAACGGCGGGTGCAAGTTCTTGTCGTGGGCCTGCCCCTTGACGCCAGCCAGAGGGATACCCAGCAGGCCCGTCATTGCCGTCGCTACGGGCTGAGGCTTGCCAAGGCCCTGGCTGCGGAAGGATTGGACCTTCCCCTGGTCTGGGTGAACGAGCACACCAGCACGCAGATGGCCGCAGAGCGATACGGTCTTCACGGTGATCGTACCGGCCGCCTTGATAGTGCTAGTGCTGCCCTGCTGCTGGAACAATGGCTGAGGGAGGGGCCGTTGCCCCAGCCCCTCGCCACCGCGACGCCCCTGCGTTCGCCTCTAGCCCATCCCATCCATCCTGAGGGTCCCTCAGTCGTTCTGCCATGACCACCGACCAACCAGAGATGACGGGTGCGGGAGATGTGCCCACCGTTCTGGTGAGCGACTCCAATGGACGTCAGTTGCTCTGCTTCCTGGAAGAACTGATTCCCCTAGATGGCCATGATTACGCGCTGCTCACGCCCGTGGACACCCCGGTCTGCCTGTTTCGCCTCCGCGACGATGAGGAGCCTGAACTGATCGAAACCCTCCAGGCCACCGAGCCGGTGCTCTCGGTGGCCGATGTGGTTCTCCAGGAGCACGACCTCACGTTGGTGCGCTCGGCCGTGAGCCTGACGGTGAATGGCGAACTGGACGAACCGGAACCGGAGGATCTCGATGAAGACGAAGACGGCGATGACGACAGCGATACCTATGAACTCCTGGTGAGTTTCATGGTGGACGAGGAGGAGTACGGCCTGTACATCCCCCTCGATCCTTTCTTTGTTGTTGCCCGTCTCACCTCTGACGGCGCCGTGGTAGTGGAAGGGGAGGAATTCGATCGGGTCCAACCTCGCATCGAAGCCGAACTGGATGAACGGGAGAGCGACGATTGATGTTGGCTAAGCTCCTCACCCCAGGTTGGGCTCCGTCGACCACGGTGGCCCATCTCTCCCTTGATGAGCTTGTGCAGCGGGCCGGCCAACCGATTCGCGCCCTGGTGATTGATGTTGACCGCACCCTGTTGCCCCGCCGGCAGTCCGAGATCCCGCCCAGTGCCGAATCCTGGCTGCGGCAGGCCCAGCTTCAGATGCCCATCCACCTGTTGAGCAACAATCCCAGTCGCAGGCGCATCGCCTCCGTGGCTGAACCGCTCGGCCTGCCGTTCACCATCTCCGCCGCCAAACCCCGACGGGGTGCCCTGAGGCGGGTGATCGACGATCTCGGACTGTCTCCCTCCCAGGTTGCCCTTCTCGGGGATCGTCTGTTCACCGATGTGTTGGCAGGTAATCGGCTGGGGCTGTTCACCGTATTGGTCAAACCGATTGATCCTGCTGGCCAACCCTGCCGCCACGACCGGGTTCAGAATCTGGAATTGCGTATGGCCCGCTGGTTGGGCACCAGCCCCTCCTGATGGAGCTCGCCCTTGCGCCCCACCAGCGTCGCGTAATCAAGGTGGGCACCAGTCTCCTGCGGGGAGACAGCCAGCGGCCCACCGCTGCGGTCATTGCTGACCTGGCGGCCAGTCTGGCCCGCCGGCGCCAGATGGGTGATGTTTTTGCCCTGGTGACCAGTGGTGCCGTCGGTCTGGGCTGCCAGGCGCTGGCCCTGGCCCGTCGCCCCAGCGATGTGGTGGCGTTGCAGGCGGCGGCGGCCGTCGGCCAGGGCCACTTGATGGCCCTTTATCAAGATGCCTTTGCCGTGCGCGGGCTGACGGTGGCCCAGGTGCTGCTGACCCGGGGCGATCTGGCCTCCAGGGGCCGCTACCGGC
>JAPLIF010000047.1 GCA_026389255.1 Cyanobacteriota bacterium | reverse complement strand
CACCCGCCATGACCAGGTGGGGTTGCCTGGGCTCGGTCTTCAAGGTTGGAGGCCGAGCCGCTGCACCACCCGCTGGCGGGCCCGCAGGCCCTCCGCCCCGATCTGGGTTTCATCGAGGGTGAGCAGTTGGCGATGGCGCAGGATCGGCCGGCCCTCGACGATCAGGTCCCGCACGTCGTTGGCCTTGGTGTCGTAGACGAGGGCGGAATAAAGGCTCGCCAGCGGTGTCTGGTTGATGGGATCCATGGCGACGATGGCGATGTCGGCCCGTTTGCCCACCTCCAGCGAGCCGATCTCGTGTTCCAGATGCAAGGAGGCCGCCCCCCGGATCGTGGCCATCTCGAAGGCCTCCCGTGCCGACACCACCTTGGGGTCCTCGTGGATCACCTTGTGCAGCTTGGCGGCGCTGTTCATCTCGTCCCAGATGCTGAGGGCGTTGTTGGAGGCCGAGCTGTCGGTGCCTAAGCCCACGGGCAGGTCGAGGTTGAGCATGGCCGGCAGCGGTGCGATACCCGAGGCCAGCTTCATGTTGGATTGGGGGTTGTGCACCAGGCCGACACCGTGCTGGCGCACCCGTTCGAGGTCGCCCTCGTCGGTCCACACCATGTGGGCCGCGATCAGGTGCTCGCTGAGCAGGCCGATGCTTTGCAGATGCTGCACCGGGGAGCAGCCGTGCTGCCGCAGGCAATCGTCCCGCTCGTGGCGGGTTTCGGCCACATGCATCACCACCGGGCAGGAGCGCCGTTCGGCCAGGGCCTGCACCTGCTGCAGGTGGACGTCGCAGACGGTGTAGGGGGCGTGGGGGGCGATGGCGGGGGTGATGAGGCGATGGCCCTGCCAGGTGCCGACAAAGCGGTCCACGCAGGCCATCGCCTCGCCCTGGTTGGCATTGTCCGGCGCTGCAAAATCGATCACCACCTGCCCCAGCACCGCCCGCATGCCGGCCTGGGCGGTTTCATCGGCTACGGCGGCTTCGAAGTAGTACATGTCCGCGAAGGTGCTGATGCCGCCGCGGATCATTTCCGCCAGGGCCAGCCGCATGCCCGTGCGCACGAAGGCCTCATCGACGTTGAGGGCCTCGGCCGGAAAGATGGTGTGCTGCAGCCAGTCATCCAGTAATTCGTCATCGGCCAGGCCCCGAAACAGTTCCATGGGCCCATGGGTGTGGCCATTGATCAGGCCCGGATGGACCACCTGGCCGCTGGCGTCAATGTGCTCAGAAGCGCTGTAGGCCGCCAGCACGGTGGCGGCGTCATCGACGGCGACGATGGCGCCATCCCGTATGGCGATGGCGCCATCGGCCAGCACCCGCCGCTGCTCGTCCATGGTGACGACGATGCCGTGGCAGATGATCAGATCAACGGGTAGGTCAACGGGCCGTGGCGTGGACACCGGGGCGAGGGCGGGGTGGGGCCAGTTAAAGCCCGGGGATGGGCCGTGTCTGTGGGTCAAATACCCCTTCGATGCCAAAGATGAGTAGTGGGCCTGGTTCAACCGCTATGGCCAGCTGATGGTGTTCTGGGGCCGGCTGGTGCCCGTGTTGCGCACCTTTCTGCTGTGGACCTCCCTGGGCAGCCCCACCACAACGTTTAGGTAATGCAAATTTCCCTTACTGTGGTCTTCGTCATCGCGAAGCGCCGATGGGCATGATCACCATCACGGCTAAGGGCCAGGTGACCCTGCGGCAGGAACTGCTGCGCCATCTTGGCGTGGGCCCCGGTGATCGAATCGAGGTGATCCCCCTTCCTGGAGGCCGGATCGAGGTGCGGGCGGCCCAGCCGGCCGGCTCGATCGAGAGCTTTTTCGGCCAGTTGGCGGGCCGCAGCGCCAGGGTCCTGTCCCTGGAGGAGATCCAGGCGGCCGCTGCTGCCGGCTGGAGCGATCAGCCGTGATCCTCACCGCCGACACCAACGTGCTCGTGCGGGCCGTGGTTGCTGATGACCCCGGCCAGGCCGCCGCTGCCATCGAGGCCCTGCGCCAGGCCGAAGCGATCGCCGTTCCCCTGCCGGTGCTCTGCGAGCTGGTGTGGGTGTTGCGCCGTGCCTATGGCTTCCAGGCGGCCGAGATCAGCGGCGCCATCCGCGCGCTGCTGGATGCCGAAGGTGTGAGGGTGGA
>JAPLIF010000006.1 GCA_026389255.1 Cyanobacteriota bacterium | reverse complement strand
CGGGGCCGGGAATCATCCCTCCTGCTTGATGTCCTGCAGGGAGCCAAAATTGACATTCACCGAGGGGCATGGTGGAGGTGAGATACAGGCTGCGCCAGTAGCGACCTTTGGCTCCGCTCGGCTTTTGGCGGTCGATGGTTTCCTGGAGGGCCTTGAGGTTGTCCAGCAGCTGGGCAGGCTCAAAGCTGGCCTTGCCAAAGCGAACATGGACGATGCCACTACGGTCGGCCCGGAATTCCAGTTTGCCGGCCTTGAACTCGGCGATGGCGCCAGCGAGGTCGGTGGTCACCGTACCGGCCTTGGGGTTGGGCATCAGGCCACGGGGACCGAGAACCCGCCCGAGCTTGGCCACCTTGGGCATCATGTCCGGGGTGGCGATCAGGAGGTCAAAATCCATCGCCCCAGCGGCAATTTGATCCACCAGTTCGTCATCGCCGGCTAGGTCGGCACCGGCGGCCTTGGCTTCAGCCACCTTTTCGCCCCGGGCGATCACGGCGATGCGGATGGCCTGGCCCGTGCCGTGGGGCAGGGCCACGGTGGTGCGCAATTGCTGGTCGGTGTACTTGGGATCGATGCCGAGACGGACGTGGGCTTCGATCGTTTCATCGAATTTGGCGTTGGCGTTGGCCTTCACCAGTTCGATGGCCTCAAGGGGCTCATAAGCCCGCTCCTCAACCTTGGCGGTGAGGGCGGCAAAACGCTTGGAGGGTTTGGGCATAGTGGCGAGGGGTACGAGCGACCTTGGGTCTCCCCCGATAGGTGGACGGTGGTTGGGGGTGCGGGATCAGTCGTTGACGGCGACGCCCATGTTGCGGGCGGTGCCTTCGATGATGCGCATGGCCGACTCAACGCTGGTGCAGTTGAGGTCGGGCAACTTGGTCTTGGCGATCTCCTCGAGCTGGGCGCGGCTGATCGCCCCAACGGATCCCTTGGCGGAGGTGGCGGCACCTTTTTCGATGCCGGCCGCCTTGGAAATCAGCACCGCAGCGGGCGGGGTCTTGGTGATGAAGGTGAAGCTGCGGTCTTCAAAGACCGAGATCTCCACCGGAATCACGTACCCGGCCTTTTCCTGGGTGCGGGCGTTGTACTCCTTGCAGAACGCCATGATGTTCACCCCGTGCTGACCGAGGGCGGGGCCCACCGGCGGCGCAGGGTTGGCTTTGCCGGCCTGGAGGGCCAGCTTGATCACGGCTACGACTTTCTTGGCCATCGGCTGGACGTCTGACGGAACTTCCCTGAGGGGAGAGGGGACGGATCTCCCGCGGGGGGAGAGAGGGAACCACTCCCCGAAGGGAGCGCTGCGGATCGCCGGACCGGGGTGGGTCTGGCGCACGGGTGGCGGTCAAGCCACAGGGGCCGCCCTCCGCAGGGAGGCGACCCCGGTGCGGGATCAGTTCTGTTTACTGATCTGGGAAAACTCGAGTTCGACCGGTGTTTCACGGCCGAAGATGGACAGGAGGGCCTTGAGCTTGTTGCGTTCGCCCGACACCTCAATGACCTCGCCCTGGAAGTCCTTGAAGGGACCCGCAATGACGAGGATCTGGTCGCCCTCACTGATATCGACCTTGACGACAGGCTTCTTCTCGGCAGCCCGCTTGAAGATGCGATCCACCTCCTGGCGGCTCAGGGGCCTGGGGCGGATGTGGCCCCGGGTCTTACCGGTGGCGCGCCTTTCCTCCTGGCCGACGAAATTGATGACGTTGGGCGTACTGCGCACCGCCATCATCGTGTCCTCATCCAAAACCATGCGCACGAGCACGTAGCCTGGAAAGACCTTCTCCTCGATGGACTGGCGACTGCCGTCCTTCTTCAACTTGATTCCTGGTGTCTGGGGAATCTCGATCTCCAGGATGCGGTTGTTAACACCCAGGGTGACGGCCCGCTGTTCGAGGGTGGCTTTGACCTTCTTCTCACAGCTTGAGGCCACCTGGACGGCAAACCAACGGGCCACCTGGGGCGTCTCGATCACCTCGGTGCCATCGAGCACCGGAGCCGTTACGGCCTCTCCAACCAGCACGGCCGACGGCACCTCTAGGGCCAGGACCGGGCGCTCGGTGGGCTCGGCGGCGGGGCCGGCTTCAAGGGTTGCTTCAAGAGGCTCGGACCCTGGCGCTTCTAGCTCCTCAGGGGTCTCCAGCTCGTTGGTCGATACAGAAGTCACGGGCACGGTCATCAACGGAACACCTGACTGGAGGCCCAGTGGAAAAAGCGATCAACAGCGGCGATGGCGGCCGCCGAAAGGGCCACCATCAAGATCACAGCCACGGATTCACTGAACAGCTGCTGGCGGCTGGGCCAGACCACCTTGCGCAGCTCGGACAGCGTCTGGGCCAAGAAGCCATTGCCTTCCGCCAGCATGGCATCAGGCTCATCCGCACCGGCCGCGGCGGCTTCGCCAAGCGGGGGCATGGGGCCTGGTCCCTCCGGCCGCTCGGGTGTGCTCTGGGTTGTGGTGGTTGGGGTGATCTGAGCCACAGGGCACGTGGCGAAGCCACGGATAGGGGGAGGCGCGACGAGGGCTGGGACGGCCTCGACAAACGATCACCCTACTGGACGCCCTCCGGGGGGGAGGTGGCAAGGGGGGAAGAGTCCCGCAGGGGCACAAACCTCAGCCCAATGTCTGCCGTCCCAGGGGAGTCCACGCACTGCACCCTCACCCCCCAGGCCCCCCGGAACTGGTCTTCGAGCAGGGCGGTGGCCAGGGGATTCTCGATGCGGCGCCGCAGCACCCGCCGCAAGGGCCGCGCCCCGTATTCGGGCTCGTACCCCTGCTGGGCCAACAGCGCCACCACGGGCTCCTCCACCTGCAATTGCAGCTGTTGTTCGGCAAGCAAGGCCTCCAGCTCCTTGATCTGCAACCGCACGATCCGTTGCAGATCGGCGCGACCCAAAGGACGGAAGCGGATGACCTCATCAATCCGGTTGAGAAATTCGGGGCGGAACTGGCGGGAGAGGGCCTCTTCCACGGCCCGATCCAGTTCGGCATCGGGGACGGCCGGGGCCGCAGGGTCGGCGCCGCCGGCCTCGGCATGGCGTCTGGCCCTTTCCAGAATGGCGCGGCTGGCCAGGTTGCTGGTCATCAGCACCACCGTGTGGCGGAAATCAACGGTGCGCCCCTGGGAATCGGTCAGGCGGCCGTCGTCCAGCACCTGGAGCAGCAGATTGAAGACATCCGGGTGCGCCTTCTCCACCTCGTCCAGCAGGAGCACCGCATAGGGCCGGCGTCGCACCGCCTCCGTGAGCTGGCCCCCCTCCTCGTAGCCCACATAACCCGGCGGTGCCCCCACCAGGCGGGCCACGGCGTTGCGTTCCATAAATTCGCTCATATCCAGGCGCACCAGGGCCTCTTCCTCATCGAATAGGGCGGCGGCAAGGGCCTTGGCCAATTCGGTCTTGCCGACCCCGGTGGGCCCCAGAAACAGAAAGGAACCCACCGGGCGGGTGGGAGCCTGCATCCCGGCCCGGGCCCGGCGGATCGCCGCGGCCACGGCGGCCACGGCCTCGGGCTGCCCGACCACCCTTTCGCTGAGGCGGCTCTCCATTTCCAGCAGTTTCTGACGTTCGCCGGCCAGCAGGCGCTGCACCGGAATCCCGGTCCAACGGGCCACGACATCGGCGATATCCCATTCCTCCACCTGCTCCCGCAGCATGGGGTCCTGTTGCAGCTCCTCCTCAAGGGTCTGGCGCCGTTGCTGCAGGCCGTGGAGCTGGTCAAAACGCAAGCGCGCTGCACCTTCTAGATCCCCATCCCGCTCGGCCTCGGCGATGGCCTGGCGCAGGCTTTCGTCCTCCTCCAGGAGCAGCCTCAATTCCGCCAACCGCTCCTTCTCAACGGCCCAGCGGCGCTGCACGGCCTCCAGGGCCCCCTGGGCCTGGCGTCGCTGTTCCTGTAAGGCCACTCGCTCCTCCAGGGGAGCGGCCTCGGCGGCGAGCAGGGCTATCTCAATGCGCCGCAGGTCGGCCTCGGCCGCCTCAACGATCTCCGGCTTGGAGGTCACCTGCATGCGCAGCTGGGCCGCCGCTTCATCCACCAGGTCGATGGCGGAATCGGGCAGGCAACGGTCGCTGATGTAACGCTCCGCCAAACGGGCCGCCGCCACCAGGGCCCCGTCGGCAATCGTGACGCCATGGTGCAGCTCGTAGCGCTCCCTCAACCCCCGCAGGATCTCCAGGCAGGTGGCCCGGTCCGGCTCGCGGATCAGCACCTGCTGGAAACGGCGCTCCAGGGCGGGGTCCTTCTCGATGGTGCGGCGGTAATCCTCGGGGGTGGTGGCGCCGATGCAGCG
>JAPLIF010000122.1 GCA_026389255.1 Cyanobacteriota bacterium | reverse complement strand
CGCCCCTTGTGCGCTGGAGGCTCTGGCCAAGCTCCCGCTGCTCTCGGCAGGCTGGCAGGATTGATCCACCACACCTCAGCCCCGCCCACCATGACCACCGCCCTGATGGACACCGAAGCGGGCCCGATCAAGCTGGAGCTTTTCGATGGCGATGCCCCCGGCACGGTGGCCAACTTCGTCAAGCTCGCCAACGACGGTTTCTATGACGGGCTCAGCTTCCATCGCGTCATCGATGGCTTCATGGCCCAAGGCGGTTGTCCCAACAGCCGGGAAGGCTCCAGGGGCCAGGCCGGCACCGGCGGTCCTGGCTACACGATTCCCTGTGAGATCAACACCAACAAGCACAAGGCCGGCAGCCTGTCGATGGCCCACGCCGGCAAGAACACCGGCGGCAGTCAGTTTTTCATCTGCCATGGCGCCCAGCCGCACCTGGATGGCCAGCACACGGTTTTTGGCCAGACAGGCGACATGGAGACGGTTTTGAAGCTACGGAATGGCAGCCGAATCAACAGCGTTAAGATCGAAGCATAACGTTTTATCGTTGGCCTTGGCATCAAAAAGTTCAAAGTCATGCAAATTTTGAAGGGCTTTGAACTTGATGTCCAAAGGTTGAACAATTTACAGAGTCTGCCATTAAATACTTCTCAAGGGCATTGTCCATTCGCTTGACAAGGATCACATTCTTGATGGGGGCCAATCGTTTAGCAAGGCGATGAAGCGTTACCCAAAAGATGACCAAATTTTTTGTATCGCCCCCAATTTTTCGGCGCTTCAATTCCCCTGGGTAACGGTCTCTCTTGCTCTTAGTCGCTAATTTCGGGGGACTGGAATCGCCATCCCTAGGCCCAGCGGATGAAAGATCCGGCCTTGAGGTTCAGCAAGGGGCAAACCGCCGCTGCGGGAGTGGGTCCCAGATCGGCGAGTCCGCGGCGCTCGGGTTCAAGATTCCCACTGGGATGCCCCCTGCGTTGGGCATCGGGCGCCAGCAGCAGGGCTACAGATGTCGTGTCTGACCATTGGGCCATGGCTTCCAGGGAGCCGGCCAGGTCAGCGGCCGTGAGCTGTCGGTATTCGCGGGCCGCCAGCAGCAGGGCGATCCGCGGCTGCTCCAGCAGGGCCAGCAGGCGCGGATGCTCTTCGTGGTTGAGCAGCAACTGCCGCTGCTGGGCCCACTGGCGCAGGTCCTCAAGCCGCTCCGCCAGGGCTACGGGATCGGCGCAGCCATCCCAGGCCAGAACGGCGCTGAGGCCCTGGGGTGTGTCCTGCTTGAGGGGATCCACCGGGCCGGCGGCAGCGGTGGGCTCCCCCAGCAGATGGCCCAGTTTCTCCCGTTTAACCTGAAGGTAGGCCGCGTTGTGGTCGCCGGGATCCATCACCAGGGGCACCCGATCGACGACTTCAAGGCCGTAACCACCCAGACCGGCAATCTTGCGGGGATTGTTGGTGATCAGCCGCAGGCGCTGGATGCCCAGATCGCTGAGGATCTGGGCGCCGACGCCGTAATTGCGCAAATCGGCGCCAAAACCGAGGTGCTCATTGGCTTCCACGGTGTCCAGGCCGCCATCTTGGAGGCTATAGGCCTTGAGTTTGTTCACCAGGCCGATACCACGACCCTCCTGGCGCAGGTAGACCACGACCCCTTCTCCGGCCTCTTCAATCAGGCGCAGGGCCGCCTCCAGCTGGGGCCGACAATCGCAGCGCAGGGAGCCGAAGGCATCGCCGGTGAGACATTCGGAATGGACACGCACCAGCACGGGCGCTGGGGCCTGCTCGGGATGGCCCTTGACGATGGCGACATGCTCGCTGCCATCCAGTTCATTGCGATAGCCGATCGCCCGGAAAATGCCGAAGGCACTGGGCAGCCTGGCTTCGGCCTGGCGGCGCACGAAGCGCTCGGTATCCAGGCGATAGCGAATCAGATCGGCAATGGAGATCAACCGCAGCCCATGGCGCCTGGCATAGGCCACCAGCTGGGGCAAGCGGGCCATGGAGCCGTCATGGTTCTGGATTTCACAGATCACTCCCGCCGGGTACAGGCCCGCCAGACGGGCCAGATCCACGGCCGCTTCGGTGTGGCCAGCTCGCTTCAGGACCCCCCCTTCACGGGCCCGCAGGGGAAAGATGTGGCCGGGGCGGCGCAGGTCGGCGGGACGACTCTCGGGATGGATCGCCACCTGAATGGTCCGGGCCCGATCCTCGGCGGAAATGCCCGTACTGACGCCATTTTCGGGACCGGCATCCACACTGACGGTGAAGGCGGTCTGGTTGCTGTCGGTGTTGCGATCCACCATCAGCGGCAGATCCAGGACATCCAGGCGCTGGGCCTCCATCGCCAGGCAGACCAGGCCCCGGGCTTCGGTGGCCATGAAGTTGATCTGCTGGGGCGTCGCGAACTGGGCCGCGCAGATCAGGTCGCCTTCGTTCTCTCGATTCTCATCGTCCACCACCACGACCGACTCGCCATTGCGGATGGCCGCCAGGGCATCGGCAATGCCATCGAAATGGATGGTCAAAGCCTTGAATTCAGGGACTGGTCGGGCGGGGGCTAGGTCTTCCGTCCGTTCCAATGGGGTGAGGGTCAACTGGGGTGAAGGCCAGGAAATCTGGTCAAATCACCACCAAATATTAGCCGGTGACTGGCCCCCACCACGCCTTCAGACCGTGGCAGGGGCCCTGGGTAGGACCATTACGATCCTCGTCTTTCATCCTTTATATGGCGGCAGACAAACGCATCGCAGTCATCGGCGCGAGCGGTTATGGCGGCCTGCAGACGTTGCGCCTGTTGGCGGACCATCCCCATTTCTCGGTCACCTTTCTGGGGGGCGAACGCAGCAGTGGTCGCCGCTGGAGTGAGATCACCCCGTTCCTGCCCCTGGAGGGGGATCCGGTGGTGCGGCCCCCGGAGCCGGAGGCGATTGCGGCCGTGGCCGACCTGGCCGTGCTCAGCCTGCCCAACGGTCTCGCCGCCAGGCTCGTGCCCGAGCTCCTGCAGCGGGGGGTCAAGGTGGTCGATCTCTCCGCCGATTACCGCTACCGCTCCCTGGCGCAATGGCAGGAGGTCTATGCGAGTGAAGCCCGGGAAACCCCGCGCCAGGACAACGACCTCTGCCAGGAAGCGGTCTATGGGCTGGTGGAGTGGCAGGAGGAGCAGATCCGCACCGCCCGGCTTGTGGCCGCTCCCGGCTGCTTTCCCACCGCCAGCCTGCTGGCCCTGCTGCCCTTCCTGAACCAGGGTCTGATTGAACCAGCCGGCATCATCATCGATGCCAAAACCGGCAGCTCCGGCGGCGGCCGGGCCGCCAAGGAACACCTGCTGCTGGCGGAGGCGGCGGAGGCCGTGGCGCCCTACGGCGTCGTGGGCCATCGCCACACCAGCGAAATCGAGCAGGTGGCCTCCCAGGTGGTCGGCCACCCGGTGGCCCTCCAGTTCAGCCCCCATCTGATGCCGATGGTGCGGGGCTTGCTCGCCACCGTCTACGCCCGCCTGGGGGATCCGGGGCTGACGGCGGACGACTGCACCACGCTCCTGAAGGCCGCCTATCGGAGCAGTTCCAGCGTGGAGGTGTTGCCGGTGGGCACCTATCCCTCCACCAAGTGGGTGCGCAACACCAACCGCGCCCTGCTGTCGGTTCAGGTGGATCGGCGCACGGGCCAACTGATCGTGATGAGCGCCATCGACAACCTGATTAAGGGCCAGGCCGGCCAGGGTGTCCAATGCCTCAACCTGATGGCGGGGCTGCCGGCCAACACGGGATTACCGCTGTTGCCCTTCTATCCCTGAAGTCCCCAGCCGGGCGGCGGCCAGGGCCACGGCCAGGGGCAGGATGCGATGTTCCTGGACCTGGATCCGGGCCGCCAGGCTGGCCCTGGTGTCTACCGCCAGCACCGGCACCGCGGCCTGGACCAAAATCGGGCCGGCATCCACCTCAGCGGCCACCAGGTGGGCGGTGCAGCCGCTGAGGCTCACGCCGGCGGCCAGGGCCTGGCCCACCGCATCGAGCCCCCGAAAGCTGGGAAGCAAGGAAGGATGGATGTTCACTAACCGTTGCGGGAACGCCCCAATCAACACCGGGGTGACGATGCGCATCCAGCCCGCCATCACCACCAGGTCCACCCCCTGGGCTTGGAAGGCGGCGATCAGGGCACGATCGAGGTCATCCCGACTGGGGTAAAGCTGGTGATCAAGCAGCTGGATGGGGACCCCGAGACGCTCGGCCCGCCCCCGGGCGCCGCAATCCATGCGGTTGACCACCAGCAGCTCGACGGTTGCCGCCAGGGGCCCCTGGCGGCAGGCCCTAACCAGGGCCTCAAAATTGCTGCCGGCCCCGGAGGCCATCACCCCCAGCCTGAGCCGGCCCTGGTGCTGGGTGCAGGGCTGGGGCCAAGGCTGTGGCAGGGGCCACTGAAAGGCCTGCTCCGATTGGCTATTTTCATCTGCACCCGGCATGCGAAGGACATCAAGCCCATGTCCCATCTTTCTATCCTGCCCACCGTTCTCCGCGATGTCGACATCCTGCACCAGGCTCTCGGTTCCCTCGGCCTGAGCAGCGAACCAGGGGGCGATTTGCTCGGCTTTGCCGGCGAACGCCAGCCGGTGGCGATCTCCGTGCAACTGCAGGGGGGCCAGAGGCTGGGCTGGCAGCGCGCTGCCGCTGGCTCCCTCGCCCTGGTGGGCGACCTGCAGCAGTTGAGCCGCTGCCTCACCCTCCAGACCCTTCTGGGCCGGATCACCCGGGCCTATGCCGCCCGCCAGGCCCTGCAGGACGCCACCGTGAGCTTGCCCACGGCCTTGCTCGAATTCCATGGTTGAGGCCGCCGCGGCCCCACGGCTCAGGCTGGATTTGCGTCAACCCAGTCGCCATCTGGTGTTAGCCCAACTCGACTTCACACCCGAGCACACCCAGCTCGACCTCCGCCTTCCGGCCTGGACCCCAGGCTCCTACCTGATTCGCGATTACGTCCGAACGCTCGAAGACTTGCGGCTGATGCAGGGGGATCGCCCGATCCCCCTGCAGCGCCTTGGCCCCGCCCACTGGCGGGCCCGATTGAACGATCTGGCGCCGGTCAGCCTCAGCTATCGATTGCTGGCCGTCGAATCGAGCGTGCGCACCAGCCTGCTGCAGTCGGATCACGGCTTTGTGGTGCTGGCCCAGGTGGCCCTGCAGATCGACGGCCTACGCTGGCATCCCCACATCCTGGAATTACGGCTGCCCCCGGATTGGCAGGCTTTCGTCCCCTTAGCCGAGGACGGCCAGGGAGGGTGGTTGGCCCGCGATTACGACCAACTGGTGGACAGCCCGGTGGAGGTCGGTGCGCTGACGGCCCGGCCCTTCAGCGTCGCCGGGGTCCCCCATCGTTGGGTCACCTGGGGGCAGGACCCCGCCATTGAGGACCCCCGCTGGTTGGAGGAGGTGGCGGCGGTATGTCAGGCCTGCTGCCAACTGATGGGGATGGCCGCCCCGCCTGCGCAGACCTATCTCCTGGTGCTGCACCTGCTGGAGCA
>JAPLIF010000190.1 GCA_026389255.1 Cyanobacteriota bacterium | reverse complement strand
TCGGCATTGGCGGGGCCTTTCGGCGCCGCTGCGGTTTCACCACCGCCCGTGTGGTCCGCATCGGTGCCGATCACCAGCACGGTGACCGATCGCTTCGGCCGGGCCGCCAGAGTGGCCGGAGTGACATCGATTTTGAGCCCTTCGGAACGGTCTTTCAGGGGCCAGACCATCGCCATCAGGGAACCTCCGACCAGGGCCCCGGCCAGGGCGAGGCTGGCCAGCACAAGACTGCGGGGCGACGGTCGGGGTAGGGAGGCCAGGCGCTCAAGCCAGCTGGGACCCGCTTCCGGGGCCTGCCGGGTCGCCTTGGCTGACGGGCGAACCGGTCGCGAGCGGGCAGGAGGTCGGGGATCCCGGCGGGGTGCCATCGGCTCAGGAGGTGACAAAACAAGAGTCCAGTCTCCACCACCGGCCCAGTCTGCCCACCCCGCCAAGGCCCAACGCTCGATAGGTTGAGCGCTTCCGTACCTGATGCGGCCTTGACCAGCGCCCCTGCCGCTTCCGAATCCGCCAACCCACCCCCCGGGCGGCCGGCTCCCCATGAGCGGGCCCGTCCCATGGCCAAGGGCGGTCCTCGCCCCGCCAAGGATCTTTGCAGCAATTGCGGGCTCTGCGATACCCGCTGGGTGGCCTATGTGCGCCAAGCCTGTGCCTTTCTGGAACAGCGCTTCGAAGCCATGGAGATCGCGGCCCACGGCCGCAGCCGTGATCTGGACCGGGAGGACGAGTTGTATTTCGGGGTGCAGCAACGGATGCTGACGGCCCGCATGCGCCAGCCGATTGATGGGGCCCAATGGACTGGCATCGTCTCCCAGATTGGCGTTCGTGCCCTGGAAACGGGCCTGGTGGACGCGGTCCTTTGCGTCGGCCAAAGCCCTGAGGATCGCTTCACTCCCGTACCCCGGCTGGCGCGCACGCCCCAGGAGGTGTTGGAGGCCAGGGTCAACAAACCCACCCTTTCCCCTAATCTGGAGGTGCTTGAGCAATTGCCGGGCAGCGGCATCCAGCGCCTGTTGGCGATTGGGGTGGGTTGCCAGGTTCAGGCCCTGAGGGCGGTGCAGGCCACCCTGCCCCTGGATCAGCTCTACGTGCTGGGCCTCCCCTGTGTGGACAACGTCAGCCGTGAGGGTCTCCAGACCTTTCTGGAGAGTGCCAGCCGTTCACCGGCGACGGTGGTTCACTATGAATTCATGCAGGATTTTCGAATCCATTTCCGCCATAGCGATGGCAGCACGGAAACGGTGCCTTTTTTTGGGCTTGATACACCACGGCTCAAGGATGTCTTTGCCCCCAGTTGTCTGAGTTGCTTCGATTACACCAATGCCGGAGCTGATCTCGTGGTTGGTTATATGGGAGCTGGTTTCGGCAATCAGTGGATCACCGTGCGCAATGCCCTAGGACAGCAGCTGCTCGATCTGGTGGAAGGGGAGCTGGAAACGGGCGCTGTGTTCAGTGCCGGTGACCGTCGCCAAGCCGTGCAACAGGGCATCGGGGCCTACGACAAGGCCGTGCGCCTGCCGATGCTCTTAGCGGAACTGGTGGGCTTTTTTGTCCAGCGGTTCGGTCCCAAGGGCCTCGAATACGGCCGCTTCTCGATTGATTCCCATTTCACCCGCAACGCCCTCTGGCTACGGCGCCACCACCCTGCCATCGCCGAGCGCCATATCCCAGCCTTCGCCCAGCGCATCATCTCCGCCTACCGGCTGCCTGAGTCGTGAGCGGCCCTTTCCCCCCTCGCCAATGTGGGGTGCTACTCCACGCCACCTCCCTGCCGTCCTCCACCGGTTGCGGCACCCTGGGGGCCGCCGCCCGGGACTGGGTCGAACTGCTGGGCCGCGAAGGTGTGGGGGTCTGGCAGCTCCTGCCCGTGGCACCCCCCGACGGCACCGGTTCTCCCTACAGCTCCCCCAGTGGTTCGGCGCTTAATTCCTGGCTCCTGGACGCCGATGACCTGGTGGAGGAGGGGTTTTTAACGGCGCACCAACGGGATGACTTGCCGCCTGGCGCCAGCACGGATCGGCTTGAACCGCTGCAGGCCTCGCGGCGGGCCGAGGCCCTGGGGGTCGCCTTGGCCCAGGCCTGGCCGGCCCAAAGCCTCCAGCGGCAGGCGGAATTCCGCCGCTGGTCCCGCCGCCAGGCCCCATGGCTGAAGGACCACGGCCTGTTCATGGCCCTGCGCCGCCGCCATGGTGGCCAACCGTGGTGGCAGTGGCCACCGGCCCTGGCCAGGCGCCAGCGGCGAGCCCTGGGCCAGGCGCGCCAGGACCTGGCCCCGATTTTGTTGCAGGAATCCCTGCTGCAATGGCACCTGCAGTGCCAGTGGCAGCGGCTCAAACAGTTGGCCCAGCAGCAGGGTGTGCGTCTGGTCGGCGACCTGCCGTTTTATGTGGCCCATGACAGCGTTGATGTCTGGTGCCATCCGGGCCTGTTTGTCCTGGCCCCGGATGGAACGCTGGAAGCCCAAAGTGGCGTGCCACCCGATTATTTCTCGGCAACCGGCCAGCTATGGGGAACTCCGGTCTACCGCTGGCGTCGCCATGCCCTGCAAGGCTTCCGCTGGTGGCTGGATCGCCTGCAGCGGCAGTTGGAGTTATTTGACCTGCTTCGCCTCGACCACTTCCGCGCCCTGGAGTCCTACTGGAGCGTGCCGGGGGGCGATGCCACCGCCGAGAACGGCCATTGGGTTCCCTCGCCGGGGCTGTGGTTGTTGAGGTTGCTGCACTGGCGTTGTCGGCGTTTCCATCTGCTGCAGGGCGATGGTCGTCTGCCCTTGATCGCGGAAGACCTGGGCGTGATCACCAAGGAGGTGGAGGACCTGCGGGATCGGTTCGCCTTGCCTGGGATGAAGATCCTGCAATTTGCCTTTGATGGCAACCCTGACAATGGCTATCTGCCTGCCAATTACAGCGGCGACCGCTGGGTGGTTTACACCGGCACCCATGACAACGCCACCACCAACGGCTGGTGGCAGGCGCTGGAGGAGCACCACCGCCGTCAAGTGGGCGAGTTGCTGGGCACTTTGGTCGTGGCACCCGGGTGGCAACTGGCCGAGCTGGCCTTGGCCTCCTGTGCCGAGTTGGTGGTGGTGCCCCTACAGGACCTGATGGCACT
>JAPLIF010000015.1 GCA_026389255.1 Cyanobacteriota bacterium | reverse complement strand
GATGGCCTGCTGGCTCCCCAGGTGCTGCCCCCCGAGCTCGCTGCTGCCACCGCCGTCGGCGAAATCAAGACGGCGGCTGCTTTGGTGGCGGGCCTCGACCAGGAGCCCTCCGCCCTGTTGCTCCTGCGGCAGTCAGCCGCCCTGCAAAGCCTGCCGGCCTTCAAGCCCCTGTTGGATCGCGCCATGGCTTTTGCCGTGGACAGGGGTCCCCTGCCGGCCCTTGTGGCCGCAAGGGCCGAGGGCCCCTTGCTCCTGGCCGATCTGGAGGGCAGCTGGTTGCTCGGAACCCCCGCTGATCAGCCTGCCGCCGCGGCTTTGGAAGCGCCCCTGGCCGCCCAGGGGTGGGTGGAGGCGCCGCTGGAGATCCGCGATCAAATGGCCTCGGTCTGGACCCGCCTCGAGGGCGCCAAGGCCCGCCCGCGCCGCGCCAACGAGGGTCCAGATCAGCTGGTCGCCTCCGTGGCCGGTTGGCGCTTGCAGGACCAGGGGTTGGCCTGGTGGGGCGACAGCATCGACCGGCTGAGGGAATTCGGACGGGGCCGCCCCCATTCGCTGCGGGCCCGCCAGCTGCAGGGTCTGGGGGCTGAACAAGCAGCCCTGCAATGGGCCTTGGCCGCTCCCCCAGCCCGCCAACTGCTGGGGGATTGGCAGCCTTGGCGCCTGCTGGCCATGCTTAGCGGCGGGCCCTTGGACGGGTCGGTCCAGGGCCTGGCCCTGGCCCTGGAGCCCCAGGATGGGGCGACGCGGGTTCATGGACAGGTGGAGTTTGGTGCGGTCGGTCGGCCCGTGAGGAACCATGGACGGAATTGAACTGTTGTTGCTGCGCCACGGCATTGCCGAAGAGCGTCGCCCGGGGCTCGACGACGGCCGCAACCTCACCGCCGAGGGCCGCCGGCGGACCGAAACCGTGCTGCGTCGGGCCCTCGACCTCGGCCTGGATCTGCAACTTCTGTTCAGTAGTCCCCTGAATCGGGCCCGTCAGACCGCCGAGATTGCCGTGGCGGTCGGCTTGGCGCCGAGTTGGCAGGCGGCTGGGGCCCTGGCGCCCGGGGGGGACTCGTCCAGCTGGCTCGCCGCTTACCTGGGGTCCCTTCCCTTGCCCAAGGGCGGCCGCATTGGCCTTGTGGGTCATGAACCGGACCTTGGGCTGTTGGCGGCCCAGCTTTTGGGCGCCCGTCCCGGCGCGATTGTCCTGCGCAAGGCGGGCCTACTGCTCGTGACCCTCGATCCCCTCTGGGTGCCCGGCGAACCCTTGCAGGCTCAGCTGGACCTGCTGCTGCGACCCCGCATCCTGCTGACCGATTGATTGGTGCCAGGTCAGCAGCCTGCACTACGGCAAGATCCCTGCCTCACACCTAGGTTCGGCTTCCGTTCAATCCACAGTCATGGCGGTGCAGACCAGCGGCGACGCTCCCGACAATGGCGGCGCTGCGGCAATCCCGCCCGCAGCCGTTCCGCCCCCTTTCCGGCCGGGGTTGGAGGGGGTGCCGGCCACCCAGTCGGCGATCTGTTCGATCGACGGCAACCAGGGCTTGCTGACCTACCGGGGCTATCCGCTCGAGCAGCTGGCCCAGAACAGCAGCTTCCTCGAAACGGCCTATCTCCTGATCTGGGGCGAGCTGCCGACGATTTTTCAGTTGCGTGATTTTGAACACGATGTGCAGATGCATCGGCGGGTCAGCTTCCGCATTCGGGACATGATGAAATGCTTCCCGGCCTCGGGCCACCCGATGGATGCCCTCCAGGCCAGTGCCGCCTCCCTGGGGCTGTTCTATTCGCGCCGCGCCCTCTACGACCCCCAATACATCATCGATGCGGTGGTGCGGCTGATCGCCAAGATCCCCACCATGGTGGCGGCCTTTCAATTGATTCGCAAAGGGCAGGATCCAATCCAACCCCGCGAAGATCTCCCCTATGCGGCCAATTTTCTCTACATGCTCACCGAGCGGGAACCGGACGCCCTGGCGGCCCGCATCTTTGATGCCTGCCTGATCCTCCACGCTGAACACAGCCTCAACGCCAGTACGTTCAGCGCCCGGGTCACCGCCAGCACCCTCACCGATCCCTATGCGGTGGTGGCCTCGGCGGTGGGCACCCTGGCGGGCCCTTTGCATGGGGGCGCCAACGAGGATGTACTCGACATGCTCGACGAAATCGGTTCTGTGGAGGGAGTCGACTCCTGGCTGGATCGGGCCATCTCCCAGAAGCAGAAAATCATGGGCTTCGGACACCGCGAATATCGGGTCAAGGATCCCCGGGCCGTCATCCTTCAGGGGCTGGCCGAAGAATTGTTCCAGCGTTTCGGCCACGACAGCATGTATGACGTCGCCCGCCGCCTGGAGGCCGTGGCCGCTGATCGGCTGGGCCCCAAGGGCATCTACCCCAACGTCGACTTCTATTCAGGATTGGTGTATCGCAAGCTGGGCATCCCCCGCGACCTCTTTACGCCCATCTTTGCCATTGCCCGCACCGCTGGCTGGCTGGCCCACTGGCGCGAACAGCTGGGGGCCAATCGGATCTATCGTCCCAGCCAGATCTACACCGGATCGGTCGAACGGGCTTGGGTTCCCCTTGATCAACGTCCGGCCGCGACCTAGGGTCCCTGCGGATCCCCCCAGATCCACCAGGAGCTGCCACGATGCTTTCGAACACGGTTGTGACTGAGGGCTTCCCGTCCATGGGCCTTGATCTGCAGAGCAGCTTCATCGAGGCCCTCGGGGGCCTGGGCATGGGGCCTGGCCTGGCCCGTTTGCTGTGGCTGCCCCTGCCCATGCTCCTGGTGCTGGTCTCCGCCGTTGTGGGGGTGTTGGTCAACGTCTGGCTGGAGCGCAAAATTTCCGCCGCCGCCCAGCAGCGCATCGGACCCGAGTACGCCGGGGCCCTGGGGCTGCTGCAGCCCCTGGCCGATGGTCTCAAGTTGCTGTTCAAGGAGGACATCATTCCGGCCCGGGCCGACAGCGTGCTGTTCACCTTGGGTCCGGTATTGGTGCTGGTGCCGGTGATCCTTTCCTGGCTGGTGGTTCCCTTTGGTCAGAATCTGCTGATCAGCAATGTGGGGGTCGGTATTTTTCTCTGGATTGCCCTCAGCAGTATCCAGCCGATCGGCCTGTTGATGAGCGGCTATGCCAGTAACAACAAGTATTCGCTGCTCGGAGGCCTCAGGGCCGCCGCCCAGTCGATCAGTTATGAGATTCCCCTGGCCCTGGCGGTGCTGGCGATCGTGATGATGAGCAACTCGCTCAGCACCGTCGACATCGTCAACCAACAGACCGGGTCGGGAATTCTTAGCTGGAATATCTGGCGCCAGCCCATTGGCTTTGGTATTTTCTGGATCTGCGCCCTGGCCGAATGCGAGCGGCTCCCCTTTGACCTTCCTGAAGCGGAGGAAGAATTAGTGGCGGGCTACCAGACCGAGTACGCCGGCATGAAATTTGCCCTCTTTTATCTGGGCAGTTATATCAATCTTGTCCTTTCAGCCCTGCTGGTTTCGGTTCTCTACCTCGGCGGCTGGGGTTTTCCCGTGCCTGTCGAATGGCTGGCGGGCCTGCTGGGCCAATCGGTGGATGCCCCCCTGGTCCAGTTGATCACCGGCGCGGTCGGCATCGTCATGACGATCCTCAAGGCCTATCTCCTGGTGTTCTTCGCCATCCTGTTGCGTTGGACCGTGCCCCGGGTCCGCATTGACCAGCTGCTGGATCTCGGTTGGAAGTTCCTGTTGCCGATCGCCCTGGTCAATCTCCTGATTACCGCCGCCCTCAAGCTGGCTTTCCCATCCGCCTTCGGCGGTTGAAGCCCCGACCGGCCGGCAGCTCGGCCATCATGGTCTGACCGTTTCTTCCAACCCTCCGTCCTGCCCCGCCATGTTCGGTTTTCTCAGCAAAGTTGGTGATTATACCCGCGATGCCGTTGGTGCGGCTAAATACATCACCCAGGGACTTGGGGTGACCTTTGATCACCTGCGCCGCCGGCCCGTCACGATCCAGTACCCCTACGAAAAATTGATTCCCTCCGAACGCTATCGGGGGCGAATCCACTACGAATTTGACAAGTGCATCGCCTGCGAGGTCTGTGTTCGGGTCTGCCCTATCAATTTGCCCGTGGTCGACTGGGTGATGAACAAGGCCACCAAGAAAAAGGAGCTTCGAAATTATTCGATTGATTTTGGGGTGTGCATCTTTTGTGGTAATTGTGTGGAATATTGCCCCACTAACTGCCTCTCAATGACGGAGGAATATGAATTGGCGGCCTACGATCGTCACAGCCTAAACTACGACAACGTTGCCCTGGGTCGCCTGCCAACCAGCGTTACC
>JAPLIF010000264.1 GCA_026389255.1 Cyanobacteriota bacterium | reverse complement strand
CATCGGTGACATTCGCCGCATGGACCCGTCCTCGCAGATGGCCTGCGGCCTCCAAGGTGTGCGAGAGATCGGCCCCGCGCGGTGGGGTCACCTCGGCGGTGATGGCGAATCCGCCACGGGCAAGGACGTCCTGTAACAAAGGAAACGAAGCGTTGCAGGCCATCATGATCCCCAACGCGTTACCTAAAATGTGAGTCCAGTGCTGATTGTCCGTGACCCCCCGCAGCAGAGAGGACGATCTCCGGGGTGACGCAGCCCAAGCCCCGGACGTAATCAGGGCGACAACTCATAATAGTGTCAAAGCCGATCATTGGGATGTGCGTCACGACATCTCCGCGCGGGAACTGGAGATTATTGAACTGCTGGCCACCGGTCAGACCAATCAGGAAATCGCAAGCCAGCTGATGATCAGCAAACGAACCGTTGACAACCATGTCAGCAATATCTTTACCAAAACCGGCGCCAAAAACAGGGTCGCCCTCCTGAATTGGGCCATGGATAATGGCAAAATCTGCCGTGATGGTTTTAATTGTTGCGATCTGGCCCATCCCCCTGCCCAGTCCTGACAAGCAAGGATGGCACTAGATCCCGCAGTTCTGCCTCAGTCCACTGCTGCAGGGGGTAGCGAGCCAAAGCGGCGTTACTCAACTGATGGCGACCCGTGAGTTCGTCACCACACCAAGCCGGCAGGTTGATCATCTCGTCGGGGTCCGCCAGCTCGACTTCGGCCACCACCAGCGGAGCATTGGTCTCGGCAAACACATCCAGAACCCAGTCTCCGCCTGGGAGATCCAGCCCATAGCGCCGTTTGCGCAACTGCTCCGGAGCGAGCTCCAGGAGCTCAAGGGCATCGCCATAGGGAATCGCATACTCATATTCAAGGCGGGCTAAGGCCGGGGCCGAGTCGGCCAGAGGGGGGATTGCCTTGAGGGTGAGCCAAGCTTGGGGTGCCCCATCGGATTTTCCCTGGCTGGTTCGTACCCGCAGGGTGAGGCCATCGGCCTGGCGCACCAGGTAGCCCTGGCACAATTCAACCTGCCAGAGACAGTGCTCACGCCAGCCCTCGCCGACAACAAGGAAACGTCGTTCGATTTCCAGGGGCATGGAACCAAGGGCAGGGGTCGAGGGAGGGGGCTTCAGGGCAGAGGGGTCGGGGCCTCGGAGCCAACAGAGGATTCCGGGCCCATTAAGCTTCCGGCCCAGTGCAGTTTGTGGGTCAAGGTTCGGTAAAACGAGGGGCTGTGCTCCAGTTGCAGGAAACGGGTGTGGTGCTGACTTTGCTGAAGGACGCAATGGTCTCCGGATTCCAGAACCCTGGCCTGGGCCCCATCCTTCCAGAGCCGGACGCGTCGTCCAACCTCCCCGAGGGGCCGCACCGTGAGGCGGGATCCAGGCGGAACAACCACGGCACGGCTGGAGAGACTCATGGGACAGATCGGAATCACCACAATCGCCTCGATGCCGGGATGGAGAATCGGACCACCGGCAGCCATGGCGTAGCCGGTCGAACCGGTGGGGGTGGCAATGATCAAGCCATCGCCGCGATATTGATCCACGACTTCGCCGTCGATCGCCAGCTCCAGGCAGCAGGTGGGGGCCACGTCTTCAAGGCAGGGCCGAAAGTAAAAGTCGTTGAGGGCCCCGTGGACGCCATCGCCATCAAGGCGGGCCTCCAGCATCATGCGACGGTCAATCGCGAAGCGATCTTGCCGTAAACGCTGCCAAAGACCAGCGCTGCCGTCCCCTGCTTGCGGACGCAGCAAGCGCCGATCATGGGTGAGGAAGCCGAGGTGGCCGCCCACGTTGAAGCTGAGCAGGGGGACCCCCCAGGGGGCCAGGTGGCGAGCCGCCCCAAGAACCGTGCCATCGCCGCCAAAGACCAGGGCCAGCTGGGGCAAAGGGGGTGGATCTATGGCAAGCAGCTCTGGCAGATCCTGGGCGGTGGGACCGGCTTGAGCCAACACGACTTCGACACCTTCAAGGGTCAACTCATGGGCGCAACGTTGGGCTTCGGCCAGGGCCAGGTCACTGCCCTGACGTGAGATCAACCAGAGGCGACGAAGCTCCATGGAACCAAACGGCTCAGGACTGCAGGAAGGCGTTCACCAGCGCAACAGATTGAATTTCTCCATATCCACCGTTTCGCGGTTGCGATAGAGGGAAAGCAAAATAGCCAGACCAACAGCGGCCTCGGCGGCCGCCACGGTGATCACGAAAATGGCAAAAACCTGGCCACGCACCAGCTGGCCATCAAGATAGTTGGAGAAAGCCATCAGGTTGAGATTCACCGCATTGAGCATCAGTTCGATGCACATCAGCACCCTCACCGCATTGCGGCTGTTGATCAGGCCCCAGACGCCAATGCAGAAGAGACAAGCGGCGACGGTGAGGTACGCCTGGAGGGGAATGGCTTCGGCGGTCATGGGGAACTCCGGAGGGGCGCTGGATCGTTGGGCTCGAGGAGCAGGGGGCTGCGCTCCTTTTCGATCAAAACCTGATCGGCCGGCTCGCCGGTGATGATGTCGGAGCTGAAGACATCGCGGCGAGCCAGGACGATGGCACCAATCATGGACATCAACAGCAGCACCGAAGCCAGTTCGAAGGGCAGCAGATAGTCGCTGAACAGGTGCTCTCCGATGCGGATCGTGGCCTCCTCGCCAACGGGGATGGGCCCTGGCAGGGCCCAGGGCGTTGTGAAGGCCACCCGGATC
Source organism: Cyanobacteriota bacterium (assembly GCA_026389255.1). Lineage (GTDB taxonomy): Bacteria > Cyanobacteriota > Cyanobacteriia > PCC-6307 > Cyanobiaceae > Cyanobium. Next base: position 314 of record JAPLIF010000264.1, on the reverse strand, counting down.
AACAGGCCCAGCAGACCGGCGCATACCGCACCCGAAAGGAGCCGACGCACGGCCATGCCGGGGATGGGGTCCAGGTTCTCCTTCTTGTTCACCAACATGATGGCAAACAGAATCAAAACGTTAACGGCACCGACATAAACCAGCACCTGGGCCGCAGCGACGAAACTGGCGTTGAGCAGCAGATAGAGGCCCGCCACCGACAGAAAAACTCCGGCCAGCAGAAAGGCCGAGTAAACGATGTTGGGCAGCAGCACCACCGCCAGGGAGCCAAGCACCAAGGTGGAGGAAAGAATGACGAAGCAGACCAGCTGCGT
>JAPLIF010000045.1 GCA_026389255.1 Cyanobacteriota bacterium | reverse complement strand
AGGGGTTGCTGGGGTCGGCTGGGGTTGGGTTCGTTGGGGTGGAGCGGGTGCAGTCGAGGGAGCCTGCGGGGGCTGGATTGGCGCGGATCCCCCGGGAGCGGCCAAAGGAGCGGCAGGCTCCCCGGCCTCGCCGGGCCCAGGGGCCCCAGGCGCCTCGACCCCCTCCGGGGGGGACGGGGCGTCGCCGGCGGTGGGGGGCGTCAGCACGGGGGGGTCGGCCCGCATCGAAAGGCTGATGCGGGCCGGAGCCACCCCCTCATTGGTCACCAGCAACTGGACCGGCAGTTGGACCTGTTTGCCGAGGCTGAGGACCCGCAGGGGTCCCTTGGGGGCCAGCAGGGTGCCATCGGCGGCGTAAACACTCATCTGCAGCAACGGTGAACCATTGACTCCCAGCACCAGGGCGTGATCGGTGGGAAGCCGGATCGGAAACAGGCGGGCGCCACTGGCGGGGACATCCGCCGAAAGCAACTGGGTGACCTGGGTGGGGACCTCGATGGGCTCGATGCGCACGTTCTCGAGGGTCTGATCGGCGGCCGCATACCAGAGCTGGCGGAACGGCTCCGCCGGCATGTCCTGGCCGTTCCGGCCGGGCAAAAGGCTCTGGGTACTGCCTGACACCAGCTGCTGCAGAACCTCCGTGCTGAGGCCCTGGGCCAGAAAGGATTCCTGACGCCGCTTCCAGTCCCCAGCGCTGAAGCTGCCCAGGCGACGGCGGACGGCCATCGGCAGCTGCTCCACCCGCGCCAGCCAATCCTCAGCCAACTGGCTCCAAACCCGGCGCAGGGGGGCATCCTCGAGCGAATCGGTAGGCAGGCGCCCCCTGCGCTCTGGATATTGGGCCAGCAGATTGGCATCAACCAGGCTGAGGAACCAACCGCGGTCCACTTGCATGGCCCGCAGCCGGCTAAGCAGCTGTTGCCGTTGGTCCACCTCGGCCGGCGGCAAGCTGGCCCCGGGGGAAGCTTCGTCGGTGGGGGCCTGGGCTGCGGGGGCCTGGGGCTTGCCCCCACCCAACCACCACCAGCCCAGGGCCGTACCGGCCAGCACTGACAACACCAAGGCGAGTAACACCGGCCAGAGCCCCCCCTCCGCCGCACTCTCCCGGTCCTCCTGGCGGCGCCGCGACCGCAGCTCCCGCTGGCCTTCGCGAGCCGACTCCCGAGCGACAGACTCGCTCCAGGGATCCTCCAGGGACATGTCCCGGACGGCAGGCTCGGGCGGCAAAGGCTCGGGAAGCGGAACCTCCAGGGGGGAATTCCCCGTAGCAACGGCAGGATCCAGATCCGCTGCTGGGGCCCCTTCCGTCCAGGGGAGAGGCTGGTCAGGCTCGACCAGCGGCGGCGGGGTGGCCACTGGTGGGGGCACGAGGACCACAGTGCGATCAGCCCGGGGCACCGGACCGGTGCTTTCGGGCATGGCCAGGGCCTGGAAAGCCGCCAGGGCCTGGGCGGAACTCGGAAAACGACGCCTGGGGTCCGGACTCACCAGGCGGCTGATCTGAAGCGCCAGAGCGGGCTCGCTCTCCAGGGCCGCCGGCCCTCGCCACTCCAGGCTGACGGGATCAAGCAGGGCTTCGGGGCCATCGCCGCTGAGCAGCACCATGGCGACCACCCCCAGGGAGTAGAGGTCCATCCAGGGCTGGGGGGCATCACCGCGCAGCTGCTCGGGCGGGGCATAGCCGGGGGTGGCTCCGCCGGGATCCGCCGCTGCGGCCCGCCCCCGTAACAGGCCGAAATCCAGCAGCACCGGCTGGCCATCGCGATCGCGACGCAGCAGATTGGCGGGGGTGAGATCGCCATGGATCAGCTCCTGGCCATGCAGCACCACCAGAACGGGGAGAAGCTGGCGCAACAGGAGCAACACCTCGCCAGCACCGAAGACCAACTGACGGTCGCGGCGGGCCTCCAGCAGCTGGCCGTAGGTGCGGCCCCCCTGCCATTCACGCACCAACCAGAGGGCCCCTTCCGCCTCAATCACGGCCCCAAATCGGGGGACCTGGGGATGGAGCACCCCTTGCAGACGGGTCCAAAGTTGGCGGACCCGCTCCTGGTCCCGCTCCGATCCGACGCGGCGCAACACCACAGGGGCCTCCGCCGCCAGGCTGTCCGTACCCAGCCAGAGGCTGCCCTGGGGCCCTGGGGCGTCCGAGAGCAGGCGTTCTAGGCGATAGCGGCCGCCGATCAGTGCACCAGGGGCACCCGTCGTCATGGGCCGGGCTCCGGTGCGGGTTTGCGAGGCATCGCCAGTCCCTTACTGGTCAGCCACGCCTGGTCGTAAAGACGGGATCGATAACGGTCGCCGCTGTCGCAAAGCACGGTGACGATGCGGTGGCCGGGTCCGAGACGGCGGGCGGTCTCGACGGCCGCGGCCACATTGATGCCCACCGAGCCCCCCATGTAGAGACCCTCCCGCCAGAGCAGCTCGTAAATCGTGCGCAGGGCTTCGGGGTCGTCGATGCGCACGGCGTCATCGATCGGCGCTCCCTCCAGGTTGGCGGTGACGCGGCTGTTGCCGATGCCCTCGGTGACCGAGCTGCCCTCGGAACGCAACTCGCCGCTGGTCGCCCATTGATACAGGGCACTGCCATGGGGATCGGCCAGGACACAACGCAGACCTGGCCGCCGCTCCTTGAGGAAAAGGGCGACGCCCGCATAGGTGCCCCCCGTGCCGGTCGCCGAAACCCAGGCATCTACCTGGCCTTCGCATTGCTCCCAGATCTCGGGGCCGGTGCTGTCGAAGTGGGCCTGGCGGTTGGCGAGATTGTCGAATTGATTGGCCCAAACGGCACCAGGGGTTTCGGCGGCGATACGGCCCGAAAGTCGAACGTAGTTGTTGGGATCGGCGTAGGGGACGGCGGGCACCGTACGGACCTCTGCCCCCAGGATGCGCAGTTGGGCGATCTTCTCGGCGGACTGGGTTTCGGGGATGACGATGAGACAGCGGTAACCGCGGGCATTGCATAGGTGGGCAAGTCCGATCCCCGTATTGCCGGCCGTGCCCTCCACCACGGTGCCACCTGGACCCAACTGGCCGTTGGCCTCAGCCGCCTGCAGGATGCCCAGGGCGGCCCGATCCTTGACGGAGCCGCCGGGATTCATGAACTCAGCCTTACCGAGAATGTCGCATCCGGTGAGCTCGCTGAGGGCCCGCAACCGAATCAGGGGTGTGTGGCCCACGGCGCCCGTGAAGCCATCAGTAATGCCGGCCATGGCGGTGGATGGGGGCGGACAGTGTCGATCGCGAGGTGATGGTAGGGGGCCCTGCTGTCGACGGGATCCCGCCCCGGCAGGCCGGGAGCTGGGAAGCGGGATCTGCTTAAGGTTGCATTTCGATGGTGGCCCTCCCTTGGACCTCTCCAGCAGTCGCCGCTGGCGCACCATCCGCCAGGCCAGCGAGCAGTTGGTGGTTCCCTTGGAGCCTGAGGACCTCTGCCTGCAGGGCATGCCGGATGCCAGCCCGCCCAAATGGCACCTGGCCCACACGAACTGGTTTTTTGATTGTTTTGTGCTGACGCCCCACCTTGGGGGGTGGCCCGGCCTGGATCCCCTTTGGGGATACCTGTTCAATTCCTATTACGAGGCCATCGGCGCCCGCCATCCGCGCCCCCAGAGGGGTCTGCTGACCAGGCCAGGCCTGGGCGCGATTCTGGAGTGGCGCCGGCGGGTCGACGACGGGCTAGCCCAACTCCTGGAAGGCCCATCGCAGCGACCGGCCCCAGGGCCTGGGGCCCTGGACGCCCTGGTGGAACTGGGCCTGCAGCACGAGCAGCAGCACCAGGAACTGCTACTGATGGACCTGCTGGACGGCTTCAGCCGCAGCGCCTTCGAGCCCACCTATGTCCCCGCAGGAGAGGGGCCTGAAGCCGCCTTTGGGGCCGCCTGGAGCACGGCAGGGCCGAAGGACCAACCGGGTTGGCTGGAGCACCCAGGCGGCCTGGTGGCGATCGGCCACGGGGGCGGGGAGTTCCATGGGGATCCCTTCCATTTTGATAACGAAGCGCCTCGCCATTCGGTCTGGCTCGAGCCCTTCGCCATCGCCGATCAACTGGTGACGAACGCGGAATTCGCCGCATTCCAGGCCGACGGGGGCTATCAACGCCCCGACCTCTGGATGAGCGAAGGGTGGGCGGTCTGCCAGGCGCGCCAGTGGCAGGCTCCCCGCTATTGGCGCGACGACGACGAATTCACCTTGGCGGGGCGCCAGCCCCGCCAAGGTCAGGCCCCCGTGCGCCATCTGAGCTGGTTCGAAGCCGATGCCTATGCCCGCTGGTGTGGCAAGCGCCTTCCCAGCGAGGCCGAATGGGAGGTGGCCTGCGAGCGATTCGGCCCCGACCTGGGCCAGGCCTTTGGGGTGTTGTGGCAGTGGACCGGCAGCCCGTACCGTCCCTATCCGGGGTTCACACCCGCCCCAGGTGCGGTTGGGGAATACAACGGCAAATTCATGTGCTCCCAGTTCGTGCTGCGAGGCAGTGGTTTCATGACACCGAAGTGGCATTCGGGGCCGCAGCGACACACCTACCGCAACTTCTTCCCACCTGCGAGCCGCTGGATGGCCTCAGGAGTTCGACTGGCCCAGGCAAGCAGCTAGCCATGCCCCTCCCTTTGGCGGACCCCCCTACCACAGCTCCAATGGAGGATGGACCCGAGCTGATTGATCTGCATCCCGCCGTGGCGGACATGGAACGATTGGTCATCGAAGGCCTATCTC
>JAPLIF010000069.1 GCA_026389255.1 Cyanobacteriota bacterium | reverse complement strand
GGGAAAAGCGGGTGGTGTCGCTGTTGCCCCAACTCGCCAGGGTGAAGAAGATCAGGATCAGGCCTAAAAACATCCCAACAGCGGCCCACCACAGCCGCGGCCGTCGCAGCACCGCCGTCAGCTGAATCGCCAGCGCCAGCGCCACCTGGGCCCAAAACAGGGCGGCCATCAGCTGGGGCGCCTGGGTGACCTGGTCGATCCGGAAGGGAGCAACGAGGGGGAAAGGGGGGGGCGAGGGCATCACAGAACTTCAGTAGCGCACTTGCCAGGGCCAGCGATCCGGAACGCAAAAAAAAGTGTCGTTGCTACCGCAATGGAGGGTCTGGGAACCGGCCAATCGCTCCACCAGCCAATAATCCAGGGTGACGAGCAGAGCCGGCAGGGCCGCCCAAAGGCAGCGGTAGTGCTCCAGCCAGGCCAGCCAGACGATCAACAGGAAAAACCCCGCCGGATCGGCCAGGCGGCTGGTGATCTGGGGCACCAGGCCCAGGGCCAGGGCCCCCTCCACCAGCCCATAAACCAAGCTGTAGAGCACCAGTTGGCGACTGCGGTCACAGGCCAGGAACCGGGCCGGCCCCACATGCCGTTGCTGACAGGTGAGGACCACCCCGATGGCCATGGCCAGCTGCAGACGCCCCACCGCTGCAGCGAGGGGATAGGAATTGGCATAACCCTGCTGGGACCAGTAGCTGTCCAACTTGGACCGCAGCATGGGAACCAGTTCCCAGGCCCAGTGGCCTGCCAGCACCCCAACAACGATCAGCCCCCCCAGGGCCAGGGCCAGAACCCTCCAGGGAGCAGCCCGCCATGGGTTCTGAAACCAGCGGACCGAACCCGCTGGCCAGGTCGCCATCCCGGGCAACCTGGGTAACAGGGCCAGCAGCAAGGTGAAGAGGGCGGTGGTGTGGCACGTGAGCCCCCAGAGGGGCAAGACGACAAGCATGGGCCGGGGCACCCGGGCCATGCGACCCGCCCAGAGCAAAACCGGCAGTAGCAGCAGCGTCGAGAGGGCCTGCCGTGAATGGGAGTTCTGCATGAAGCCCCGCAGCAATGGACTGCAACAGATCAGCAGGACCCACCAGCCGGCCCAGCTCCAGGCCCGCCAGTGGCGCGCCAACAGAAGCGCCGCCGCCCCATAGCCCGCCGCCACCAGCCCATGGACCGTGGCCATGCGGAACGGCAGGGCCACGATCAGGGGAGACACCAACAGCCAAAAGGGTTCACCCTTGATGGCAGAGCGATCAAAGCTCAGGAAGTGGCTCAACTTGGTGATGTCGCTGGTTCCCCAGCTGGCCAGGGTGAAGAACAGCGCCACCTGAGCCAGCAACAGCCCGGCGATGGCCCGTCCCCAAAGCCGGCGGCCCCCTCCGGAAACGGCCCATCTGGAGAGCAACGCCGCCGCCAGAACCTGTCCCAGGAACAGAACCGCCATAGCACCGGGGGCCGCCATCACCTGATCAATCCGATAGGGAGCTCCGGTCGGGAAAACAGCCCCTAGGACAGCCGACTCAGCGAACATCCGCCAGCCTCCGCCCCCGCAGCACCCGGGCCAGGGCCGCCGGGTCCTTGATGGCATCAAACCCCCAGTAGGGATCCAGCAGTTCCCGCACGGCCGCCGCCCCATCGCCGCCGTCCAGCCGCTCGCGCAACTCGGCCGACAGCCGCTGGCGCTCCTGCCATTCTTCTTGCTCCTCGGTGAGTTTCTCGGGCGACAGACGGACGAGATCCTGCTCAACCGCCACCGGAATCCAGTGCAGACGCCGCCCCAGGGCGACGCCATAGCCGAGATGGGTGCCGAAGGCGTTGCTGGCCAAACCGTCACTGAGTTCGATCAGGGTTCGCAGCGAATCCAGGAACCAGGGATTGGAGCGATGGCCATTGCAGGCCACAAGCCAATCTGCGGGCAGGCCTTCGAGTTCCGGGTCCTTCCAGTGCCGCAACCAGATCACCCGGCGATAGCCCCCCCTGCGGGCCACACCGGCCACGGTGGCGATGCAGGCGCCCAGGTCCATGCGTCGCTCGACCCGATCCCAACTGTGGGCCAGCACCACCAACAGGGTGGGGCCGAGCTGGAGACGCAAGCAGTCCATGGCGGTGGCCTCCAACACGGGTCTGGCGTAAAGGATCCAGGGACCGATGGGAACCGCCGGCAGCCGATAGCGCTCGCGCAACCAACGGGCGCGCAGGGGGCCCATGCAGAGGTAGCCCCGCATCCAGGCCTTGGGGCTCTCGAAGCTGGCGTTGCGACTCACCTTGAGCCCGTGCTCCAACACCCACGGCAGTTGGGGGCCGATCAGGGGCAAGCCGGCATGACGTTTCAGCTGGACATCGTGACCGTAATGATGGGAGGAGTTCTCCCTCTCACGCAGGGCCGGATTGAAGAAAGCCGGCTGCGCCTTCGCATTGGTGAAAGCACCGTCTTGCCAATAGTCGGAACTGACCTGGGGGGCCAAGGGCTCGCTTCGGAACGCCTGGTGCACGAGCCCTCGGTAGGCCGCCAACGACTGCCACTGATCGCGCTCGAGACCTACCAGCCCATCCAGGGGTGGCCGCCTGTTGGCGGCCACCAGAACCTGCTGCAGCCAGCGGCCCAGTCGGCCGGTTTCAATCATTGCGTCCCCTCCAGCCCGAGCGGGCTAAGCGGTCCCAGTCGCCTCGGGCCTGAAGGATCGCCTCCGCCAGACGGCGCACAGCGCCGTCACCACCGTTGCGATCCAAGACCCAATCGGCCCGGGCCCGCAGGGGCGCCACCCCATCGGCTGGACAGATCAATAGACCCACCACCGGGCGAACCGCCAGATCGTTGAGGTCATCCCCCACAAAGGCACATTCCCCAGGCGAAATCGCCAAAGTGCGTTGCAGTGCGGTGAGGGCGGCGGGTTTGTCCTTGACCCCGGTCAGCACATGACGAATTCCCAGATAGCGGGCCCGTTGCTCGGTGGCGCCGCCCTTGCCTCCACTGAGAAACGCCACCTCCAGACCCGCCTGCTGCAACAGATGGATGCCGAGGCCGTCGCGCACATCGAAGCGTTTGAGCACTTCACCGGTTTCGGTGGTCCATAACCCGCCGTCGGTGAGCACACCATCCACATCAAGGATGAGCAACCTCAGGCGGCGGAGGGCGTTGTGGCTGCAGCGAGCAGCCCATTGATGGCGCCAGAGGCGTAGGAGCGAAACGGCCACCTCGGCTCAGATCACACTTTCTGCAAGTCCCGCCGAGAGCGTCGCCCGAATCGCCATCAACTGGGTCAGGAGAGCCTCCAGCCGGTGCAACGGCACCATGTTGGGTCCATCGCTGAGGGCATTCTCAGGATCGGGATGGACCTCAAGGAAAAGTCCGTCCACACCCACGGCAACCGCCGCCCGGGCGAGGGGGGCAACGAACTCCCTCTGGCCGCCGCTGTTGGTGCCCCGTCCACCGGGCTGCTGCACCGAATGGGTGGCATCGAAAATCACCGGGCAACCGAGGGCCTGGAGTTGGGGCAGGCTGCGGTAATCCACCACCAAGGTGTTGTAACCAAAGCTGTTGCCGCGCTCGGTGAGCCAGATATGGTCCGCGCCGGCATCGCGCAACTTTTTCACCACCTGCTCCATATCCCAGGGGGCCAGAAACTGGCCCTTTTTGACATTGATCACCTTGTCGGTGCCCCGGGTGGCAGCAGCGGCGGCCAGGAGCAAATCGCTCTGGCGACAGAGAAAGGCGGGGATCTGCAACACATCGACCACCTCAGCCACGGGTGCGGCCTGATGGCTTTCATGAATGTCCGTGAGCACCCGCAGTCCATAGCGCCGTTTCACCTCGGCCAATACCGCCAACCCCTCCTCAAACCCAGGACCCCGAAAGGAACTCCCCGAACTTCGATTGGCCTTGTCGAAGCTGGCCTTGAAGATGTAGTCAATCCCCAGCGGTTCACAGATGGCCTTCACCCTGGCGGCAATAGAATAAACGAGGTCTGCGTTCTCGATAACACAGGGACCAGCCACCAAAGTCATAGACATCGGAACGCCTGGAGAATTATGGGTCGTCAAATCTTACACATCAGCCCACCAGCTTCCTTTCCAAACCAGCAAGATCTCGGAAAGTATCGGAACGTTTCTGCAACTCTTGATAAGTACCAAAGGCCTTGACGCGTCCGGCCTCAAATTCATAAATACGATCACAGCGCATCACCGTGGAAAGTCGATGGGCTATGACCACGGTAGTGCAACGGCGCCCGATGACCTCAAGGGCCTCAATAATGTCACTCTCAGTACGATTATCCAGGGCGCTGGTGGCCTCATCCAGCAATAAAAATCGCGCATGGCGATAGAACGAACGGGCCAAGGCCAGGCGCTGCCGTTGTCCACCGGACAGCTGTAAACCGTTTTCGCCAATTGGAGTGTGCAGTCCATAGGGCAACTCACTGACGAATTCATCAAGCTGGGCCGCCTCCAGGGCCTCCCACACCGCCCGCTGATCAATCAATTCGACGTCTTTACCGAAAGCGACGTTTTCCAGCACGCTGGCGTCAAGAAGGTTGATGAACTGGGGCACCTGGGAGCAGGAAGCCTGCCAGGCGGGAATGTCGTTGTTGGAAACGGCGATGCCATCGAGATTGAGGTGACCCTTACCCGGTTGCAACAGGGCCAGAAGAATCTGGGCCGTCGTGGTCTTACCGCTACCGGTAGCCCCGACAAACGCCACCCTGGAACCCACTGGAATCGTGAGATCGACACCCCGCAGCACCCAATCCGACGATCCTGGATAGGCATACCAGACATCCTCTAGGGCAATGCTTCGGGAGGGAAACACACCGGCCGGACTGGGCACATCAGGGTCACCCAGCACGGGGAGCCCCGCCGGCAAGCTCAGGTATTCCAGGGTGGAATCAATCACCGGCAGACCACCCCGCAGTTGATTGAGGGAAGCAAAAAAGTCCTGCAAGGGCGGGGTAAGCCTGAGGGCCGCCACCGAGAGGGACGCCATAAAGGGCAGGATGGAGAGAATGTCGGAGCGGTCACCCCGCAGAAGCGGGGGAACGGCGCCCAACAAAAAGATCAGGGTGATGCCAAGGGGCTCAATCAGCATGCGCGGGATAATCGGCAGAATCTCCGCCACCCAGGCGTGGCCCTTGGCCCGTTCACCGGTATTGACAAAGGCCCGGCGGAAGTGATCTTCGGAGGCGGTAAGTTTGATGTCCCGAATGGAACCCAGGGACTCAAATAAAATATGGGCCGTCAAGGACTCCAACCTGATCTTTTGCCTGGAGTTATGACGCAAATAGGGGGTAATCGACTGGGAAAGAAGCACATAAGCCCCCAAAAGACATGCAATCAAGATCAGGGCAGGGCCGCGGCCAATGATCAATATTCCAATGGAAAGCAAAAGGATGGAGAAGATACTCCCCACCATTTTAAGAAGGGGATTAACAACGGAATTTGAAGTTTTTTTGATGTGGCTAAGTACCATTGTAGACAACTTAGACGTACTTTTGGAAAGGTGATATTCGTAGCCTTGAGCCAACACATTGGCGTGGATGCGGTTGGAGAGATCAATCCAAACCCTGGCGGTCAAGCGCTGTTGAAAAAACTGCAATCCAAGCTTGCTGAACGAGGCGAGCCACGCCAACACAACAAACATGAAGATCAGCCATAAACTCTGGTCAACCTGATCACCGCCAAACACCTTAATTCCAGGCAAACGGTCATCCAATTTGTGCCCAACCAGGGCTCCCATCAAACGGGCAATGACAGCGACTGAAAGCAGATCAAGCAATCCAGGTATAATCGAAAATGGCACCAACCACTGGAGCTGGCGCATGCGTTGCTGCGGCAGAAAGGCCATTAGGGCTCTCAGCTGCTGATAGGTCTTACTCCTGCCGAGCAACTTCACAGCCTGGAGGACTGAACATACCTTTACGTTATGGGGTAGCCGTTACCGTTTCCGGCGGAATCAGCCAGCGCCGTTACCGCCCCAGTCGCTCCACGGCGCAACACCCAGCTCCTCAGGATCGGCCCGGCAAGAGCCGCAGCAATCGCTGGGCCCATTGATCGGCCCGCAGCTGCCCCACGGATGGGCTGGCCAGGGGCACCGCACCGGCCTGCAGCCGATCCCAATGCTGATCGATCGCCATGAGGGCGAGACGCCAGCGCTCCAGCAGGGTCTCCTCAGCGCAGCCGGTCAACAGGCTCTCCAACCGCTCCGGTGCCGGCCGCCATGCCGCCGGGTCAGCCACGGCAGACCGAATCCTTTGCAGGTCGTTCTCCAAGGTGCCGCAACCAATCTGATGCCCGAGCAAGCCGGGATCAAGGGTGTCGGCCAAGGCGTTGTTGAAACTGCTGAACACGACGCAGCCGCAGGCGAGGGCTTCGATGGGTGGCAGGCCGAAGCCCTCGCTCACGCCCCGACCCCGCCAATAATCGGAGGAGTCATAGAGCACCACACTGGCGTCATTGAACAAATCCACCAGATCCTCCACCCAGCCGCGCTGCCGTTCCACCCGCAACCCGACAGCCGACAGGGCCGGGACCAGTTGATCGATCACATAGCGACTATTTTTGCGCTCCTGAACCAGGACATCGATGCGGCGGCGCCGCTGAATGCCAACGCTGTTCAAAGGATGATGGCGATCGCCCCGCTCCAGCCAGCGAGGCTGGAGGGCATTGGGCACCAAAAAGAGGGGATGGCGCGGTGCCCGATCGCCCCAGTAGCCCAGGGTGTTGCGACTCACGGCCAGAATGGGCACCCCCGGTGGCAGGTCGAATCCGTAACCACTGCTATGGGCGTGATAGGCCACAGGGCGGCCAGCCAACCGCCGTAGCATCGGCGGCACGTCAAAACCCCAACTGACGATCCAGAGGGCACCGCCGGGGCGGGGCTCCCGGCGCAATAGGTCATCCAAGAAAGGATGGTCCGCCTCCCTCTGGCGATAGGTCACCAGCTCGGCATGGCGCAATCGGGCCGTCAGCCGCTGGGTCTGCATCTCCACCAGCAAACCGCCACAGCGGTAGCGACCCGTGGTGCCAGGAACCAAAAAACGGAGGGGCCGCACGCCGGAGTCGCAATCGTTAAGCGACTCTGGCGCAAGTCACCCCAGGGGAACAGCCTCAGGCCACGACGGGTTCGGTGCTGCCAAGCCGCTGACGGCGGGTCAGGAAACCAAAAAGCACCTTGCCGCCTGATTGGACTCCGCCACGATGCGATCGGCGGTGGACTGGTCGATCGGCAGGTTATCAAGCACGGTGCGGTAGTTGGTCTTGAAGCCCTTCTCATCCGGGATTGCGTCGAATTCGTAGAAACGCAGGCCATCGTGCTCGCCCAGGTTCATGGCCTTCTGGGCGATGTTCTTGAGGATCTGGCCGCCGGAGAGATCGCCGATGTAACGGGTGTAGTGGTGGCCCACCAGCAGCTCGGGAGACTCCTTGGCCAGGCGGTGCAGTCGTGCCACATACTCCTGGGCCCCAGGGGTGGCCTTGATCAGGTTGCGCCAATCAGCGCCGAAATAGAAGGCGAGATCCTGCTCCAGGGATTCGCGCCGATTCAGGGAGGCAAAGTTGATGGGCCCAACCACGGGATGGTCGGCGAGGCGGCCAATCTCCTCCTCCATGGCGCAATACACGTACCAGAGGTCCGCCACCAGGGTGCGATAACTGGCCTTATCGACCACACCTTTCAGGAAGCAGCTCACAAAACCGGTGTTCTCGGCCATGGTGTGGGCCTTCTTCGTTCCCTCACGGAGCTGGGAAGCCAGGGCGACAGACATCTTCGGCGGAGCGCTTGGAACGCAAACAGAGCATTCTGGCCAAGCTAGGTGTGGCACTCCCAACCATGGCCCCAAGGTTGCAAAGGGTTACGGCGCCAGGCCGGGGCCGACCACGGGCCCGGCCTGGCGGACCAGGCACGACAGAAACGCTATCCAGCCGGCCCATGGCCTTTCTGGCCTTGCTTCAGGACGCGATGTCGTCCGAATCGAAGGGGGACGTCGCCGCGGTGCCAAACAACACAAACAGCTCACGGCAGAGACCCTGCAGGCTGGCCACCACCCCAGGGTTGGGCAGATGGGAGCCGGAGGGTTGCCAATCGCCGAGGGTGGTGAAGCGCCAGCGTTCGGCTTCGTAGGTGAGGCCCCGGATCAGCACGCCCAGCAGCCGGGGGCGACCGGCCGCTCCCCCCTGGGGCGACCGTTCCAGGCGCAGCTGCACCAACAGGGAACGGCATTCGAGCCGGGGGCTCCAACCGGGGAAATGGAGCGAGAAATCGAGGTTGTCCCTGGCATCGAAACGGCGGGTTTCAGGATCGTCGCGCCAGGGAGTGAGGTTGGTCCGGGCATCGGGGAAGGCGGCGCGAAACAGGCTCACAGCGGCGGCAATGGCCTGGGCCAGCTCCGGACTATGGGCCTGATCCGCTGCGTTCATGGGCCCCATCCTGCAGAAAAACCCCTCCCATCGAGGTCTTGGTTGCCGCCCCCGCACCAACGCTGCCATCTCCCCAGATTGGCCGATTGCAAACACACGGTCCTGCCCGCCTGCTGATCCCTGCAAACCTTCCGCGCCCGTCGGCAGGCATAGGCTCTGCCGACCGTATCTGCGTCCAGCCACTCCATGGCCACCTACGAGAAGCTCACCGCCCCCACAAGCGGCACCGCCATTCGCTTCGAGAACGGCCAGCCGGTGGTCCCCAGCGACCCGATCATCCCCTTCATCCGGGGCGACGGCACCGGTGTGGACATCTGGCCGGCCACCCAGCGGGTCCTGGATGCGGCCATCGCCCAGGCCTACGGCGGCGCACGCCACATCGAGTGGTTCAAGGTGTTCGCCGGTGACGAAGCCTGTGAGCTGTACGGCACCTATCAATACCTGCCCCAGGACACCCTCACGGCGATCGAGACCTACGGGGTCGCCATCAAGGGCCCTCTGACGACGCCGGTGGGCGGGGGCATCCGCTCCCTGAATGTGGCCCTACGGCAGATCTTCGATCTGTACTGCTGCGTGCGGCCTTGCCGCTACTACGCGGGCACCCCCAGCCCGCACAAGCGGCCCCAGGATCTGGACGTGGTGGTCTACCGCGAAAACACGGAAGATATTTATATGGGTATTGAATGGGAAGCCAGCGATCCGGTCTGCATCGAACTGATTCGCCATCTCAACGACGAGGTGATTCCCGCCAACGGCAAATTGGGCCAGCGACGCATCCCCGCGGGATCCGGCATCGGCATTAAGCCCGTGAGCAAGAACGGCAGCCAGCGCCACATCCGTAAGGCGATTCAGCATGCCCTCAAATTGGAGGGGGACAAGCGCCACGTCACCCTGGTGCACAAGGGAAACATCATGAAATTCACCGAGGGTGCTTTCCGCGACTGGGGTTATGAGCTGGCCACCACGGAGTTTCGCGACCTGTGTGTAACAGAACGAGAAAGCTGGATTCTCGACAATCTGGCCCAAGATCCCGGGCTCAGCATCGAAGCCAACGCCCGTTTGATCGATCCCGGCTTCGATGCCCTCACCCCCGAAAAACAGGCGGCGGTCTGCAACGAAGTGCGGGGAGTCCTGGATGCCATCGGCGCCAGCCATGGCCAGGGCCAGTGGAAAACCATGGTGATGGTGGATGACCGCATCGCCGACAGCATTTTCCAGCAAATCCAGACCCGACCGGCCGATTACTCCGTGCTCGCCACCCTCAACCTCAACGGCGACTACATCTCCGATGCCGCCGCCGCCGTGGTTGGGGGTCTGGGAATGGCCCCCGGCGCCAACATCGGCGACAAGGCCGCCATCTTCGAGGCCACCCATGGCACGGCCCCCAAGCACGCCGGCCTGGATCGCATCAACCCCGGTTCGGTGATTCTCTCCGGCGTGATGATGCTCGAGTACATGGGTTGGCAGGAGGCCGCCGACCTGATCACCCAGGGCATCAGCGCCGCCATCGCCAACGGCGAGGTCACCTACGACCTGGCTCGCATGATGGAGCCGAGGGTCGAACCCCTCAGCTGCTCTGGGTTTGCCGAAGCCGTGGTGCGCCGCTTTGGGGATTGAGCCGGGAAACCCAGCGACTGCCGATATGCTGCCGCCGTTGCCCTCCCTGTGAATGTCATCTGCTGTGCTCGTGGTCGGCGCTGGCTTTGCCGGCGCCGTTGTGGCCCGCGAGCTGGCGGAGGCGGGTCAAACCGTCCAGGTGATCGACCGACGGCCCCACATCGGTGGCAATGCCTTTGATGCGCTCAATGAACACGGCGAGCGCCTCCATGTTTATGGGCCCCACCTACTGCATGGAGAAGCCAATTCGGTGGCAATTCGCTGGTTGAGTCGCTTCACCGAATGGGAGCCCTATGAGCATCGGGTGCGGGCGCTCCTCGCCGATGGAGGCACCACTCCCCTGCCCGTGAATCGCACCACCCTCGAAGATGTTTTCGGGGTGGAACTGCCCACGGAGGAATCCGCCCAGGAGATGCTGGCCAGCGAGGTAGTGGCCGGCACGCCCAGCAACACCGACGAGTTTTTCCTGGCCAATGTGGGGCCGCGCCTCGCCGACATCTTCTTTCGCCCCTATACCCGCAAGATGTGGGGGGTCCCCCCCACCGAACTCGAAGCCGCCGTTGGGGCCCGTCTGCCGGTGCGCTGGAACCGGGACGATCGTTACTTCACCGATTCCTTCCAGGCGATGCCGAAGGACGGTTTCACGGCGATGTTTGAGCGCATTCTTGATCACCCCCTGATCTCCGTGAGCCTGGGCCAAGCCTATGGGCCCGACCTGGATGCCCATCGTTCCCACACGTTCTTGAGCCTGCCCATCGATGAATACTTCGGCTTCCGTTTCGGCCGGCTGCCCTATCGCTCGATCCGCTTTGAAACCAGCAGCATTGATGCCGACCAACCGGCGACGGTGATCAACTACACCGACACCGGCATCTACACCCGCTGCACCCAATGGGACCTGATTCCCAATTCCGGTCGCCGCCAGGATGGCCAGCACACCGTCACCCGGGAGATTCCCTGCGACGCCGCCGACAACAACAACGAGTGCTATTACCCAGTGCGGAACAGCGCAACCCTGGCCCGCTACGAGCAATACGAAGCCCTGGCGGCAAACGAACCCAACAAGACCTTCATCGGTCGTTGCGGTCTGTTCCGCTACCTCGACATGGTGCCCTGCGTGAACATCCACCTGCGGCTGGCCGCCACCTTCCTTGGCCAGCAGGTCCAGGCCGTGGCCTGACCACCCCTGCCGCACCTTGAAGCCAGACTGGCCACCATGACCACCCTTCCCTCTGCGGCCGCCACCCCATCCGCCACCAGCCCCCTGTCCAGCGCCACCGACCCGTGCGTGCACTGCGGCTTCTGCCTGCCGACCTGCGCCAGCTATCGGGTGCTGGCCACGGAAATGGATTCCCCCCGCGGCCGCATCCATGCCCTCAAGGCCATCGCCGCCGGTGAGCTTGAACTGGATGCCACGGTGGCCAGCCATTTCGACACCTGCCTGGGCTGCTTCGCCTGCGTGACGGCCTGCCCCTCCGGCGTCCGCTACGACCAACTGATCGAAGCCACCCGGCCGCAGCTGAATGCGCCAGAGCTGCGCAGCCCCGCCCAGCGCTCCTTTCGCCAGCTGCTGTTTGCCCTGCTGCCCTA
>JAPLIF010000298.1 GCA_026389255.1 Cyanobacteriota bacterium | reverse complement strand
CCCTTTAGCCCTTACAAAGCATTGATTGCACATTAAAAAGAGACGATCCAAGATGGCAAATAAATTTACAGAAGCATCTTGACAAAGAAACCGGCGAGTTCGGAGCCAACGAGACGACTAAAGAATTAGACAAGAAAAATAAAGAAATAATGAATTATGAAAACAACTACATTGTTTGGGAGGGGTCGGAATCGAAGGCGTATATTAAATTTCTTGTATGGATTTATCCATTCTTGCCCATGAATTTCCAATCCTTTTCCTCCTTGTTCTCTACCCGCTACCTGGGTCGATTTATTTGGCCATGTTTTGCCGTAAGTCTCGCCGCAACTCAATCCCTATCGGCCGGCTCAGCAAAAGCCCTGAATATTCAGATTGTTGTCGATAACGATTTTGCCCTATTCTCCGGTAGCAGCGCAGGCGTCAATACTCTTCTTTATCAGAATAACGATATTTGGAATTCCCAGGGCCTTCTTGAGTCAATAGCGGATGCACCAGCGACCGACAACGTTTACTATCTACTAGCCATGGGAGGGGGATCCCCAGAAGAGGCTTTTGGCACCATTGGTACTTTTAATCTTACTACGGCACTGGGGGTAAAAGTAAGTAACAATCTGGCAGGGTCTCTCTCCGGTTATAACTTAGGCGCTGTTACAGACGGATCCTATACTCCCAGCCTTGGGGATGTTCAAGCTGCCTTTTCAACCATCACATTTTCAGCCCCACCAGCTCCTGGCTGCTCAACTGTTTGTAATAACTTCCCTGGCCTCAGCAACGGCAAAAGTTTTCTATTTGATGGTGGAACTGCGGTTCTTTTCGCCATCCCTTATGGCGGTTCCCCTGCTGCCGTGCCTGGGCCGCTGCCAATTTTAGGAGTGCTGAGCGCATTCCAGATGTCCAGACGGATCCGCCGAAGGATTCGGCGTATTGACGGCTGAATTTCTTCGCCTAAGACGGTCTAAGAATCGCCTATCAGCATCCGATAAGCAGGGTCGCTGGCCACGGATCAGATAGTATAAGTGATTATAGTGTCGATCGCCTAATCGCGGCTGGCTTCATTAACGTAGGTTTTTAAGCTTCACCGAAAAGCTGCCTTATTGGCGGCTTTTTTTTGCCACTTTGCCGTAAAGAGTTGGCTGGATCAGACTTGGTGGTACTGCGCTTGGCCCCTAGGGGGATCTCCCATAATGGGAAGGACGTTGTCCCGCAGTCAGCCATGATTCCTCCCCAGAAGCAGATGACTGGGATGCTGGGCCATCCGGTGGCGGAAAATCCCATCGAACAAAGTTGAGGTGATTCCGCTTCTCGATGAGGTTGACGCCGATGTCAAAGCCATTGGGGCAGCAAACTACCTCACTATTGAGAATGGTCGGCTGATTGGTCATAACAATGATGGCAAGGGTGTGGTGAAAGCCATCCAAAAACAACGCAGTCTCAAAGGCGAGCATGTGGTGATGCTGGGGGCCGGCGGCGCCGGGCGGGCGATGGCGGTGGAGATCGCCTGGGCCGGGGCGGCCCAGCTCACCCTGGTGACCCGCCGCGAAGCCCAGGGCCGGGAGGTGGCTGAACGGATTACGGCGGTGTCGGGGGTTCCGGCCACCTGGCAGGCCTGGAGCTCACCGGTGCGAGTACCGCAGGGCACCACCCTGCTGATGAATGCCACCCACCTGGGTTGCGCCCCGGATCTGGAACCCGTGCCGATCGATTGGTCCAGCGTCGGGCCCGGCTGCCTGGCGGTGGATGTGATCACCAATCCGCGCATCACGCCATTTCTGCAGACGGCCCGGGAGCATGGCTGCGGCGTCGTCGATGGGGTGGAGATGCTGGTGCAACTGGCCATGCAGCTCTTTACCCTCTGGACTGGTGTTGTTCCGGAAGAGGCTGTGTTCCAGCGGGCGGTGGCGGCGGCCCTGGGCGAGTAGGGATCGGCGTCTAGCCGCCGGGGCCATGGCCTGGGGGCGGTGGTTTTTTGACGCCTTCTGCCCAAGCCGCCATCACCCCCTACAGCAATAGGGCGGCCTTTGAGGCGGCGCTAGTTCCTGGGGCTTACACAGAAACCCAGATGTATCCGAACTATCCCAATTACTCTGGGGGTTCGGGGTTTTCCTACACGGCAACCACCAGCGGCTTGGACTCTCCGTTGGTTGGAGTCGATGATCTCACGACTGGCGATAGCAATCCTTCCACGATTGATATTGTCTTTGGCCCCGGCATCAAGGCCTTTGGTGGTTATTTTTACAATAACGATCCCTCCGGTAGCTTTATTGGCGGACCGTTCACGATTTCCCTCAACGGCGGCACTGCTATTTTCAGCGAAACCTCGATGTCAACTACCACCTTTTATGGCTTTATTTCTGACGCCGATCTGGTCGACGCTTTGATCTCTGTAGCCAATACCGATTACGCCACGGCCGGCAGCGTGATCGTCGGTACCACGCCCTCCCCCGTCCCTGGCTCCCTGCCGCTATTAGGGGTCCGGGGCCGCCTTGGGCTGGAGCCGCCGCCTGCGTTGTCGTCTGGTTGCCGGTCGCGCCGGTTTCTGAAGGCGATTGGGCGGCCCTGCTGCTGGTGCCGCCCCGGCCCTGGTACTTCTGCATAGGCTCCATCCGTTGCTGGGGCGGGCGATGGTCGCTTCCTCGTAGCCCGCAAGTTTTAGCGAGGTTGAACCAGGCTGTTGCTGGGCTTGTGCCCGTTGCTGGCGGCTACTCAGGTTGTCTGCCGTGCGCCAGGCCTAGCACCAGTACTGCTGCGGAAATGCAAGAATTCAATGACGGCATCCCGGGCGGTCTGTAGCAAGGGCACGGCGTTGACGAACTGCTTAGGGCAGCACTGCGGTGATCGTTTGCCAGCGGTAGCGCACCTGATTAGGGACAGGAATCATGGAGATCGCATGCGGCCTCCGTCCGTTTGTAATTCCATAGCCCCTACCACCAGGTCCTGGCAGGCTTTGGGTTCGTGGTTCGGCAAGTTTGGCAGGAACCGCAGTCGGCCAAAGCTTTTTGATGCAGCGCATCGCTCGGTGCGACATCAGGAGCAGCGTCACAGCCGCACAAGTTCCATTGTGGGATGTATCATCAAACACGAAAGCTTCTCAAATATGCAAGCATTGACATCTGTAGGAAGCCGATTAAAGCGCAGTGGCGACTTTCTTTTGCTTGCCGTATTAGTAGCTGCCTTGATTGTTTCGACCTTTTTCATTTTAAAGGATTCTGGTAGGCCATTGCCGCACCCGATGGACCAGTCATTTATCTTATTTGCGGACCTTCAACTTGGAAGAGATAATGGACACTTGATCTTTCGCTATCCAAATCTGATGTTCTCCGGTGGAGTCTCCTCAAGCCTAATTGTGGGACTCTACAAGCTTTTGGTTCCTGTAAGCCCTGAAAATATAAATTGGCACATCAGAATTTTTGCTATGACTAGTTATCTTGGTAGCTCCTTTCTTCTGATTCGACAGCTGATTAGTGCCACTGCGTTGCGGCTCCTGGCGCTGACAATTATAGCGACTTCCGGATTTCAATTTATTCAGCCAAGTAGCGAAATTTTTGCTGGTAGCCTCCTGATAATGTTCTTATTTTCAGTCAGCGTTCGATGGCCTTTTTGGATTTCGTCATTGTTGCTGGCGATGTTTGGGCTCGCCAAGGTTGAATTTATAGTTGCATCCCTAGTTTTGGCGTTTTTCTGGTGGCTTTGGGAGCGCCGTCGCGGCCATCCCCATGCGCTTTGGGCCCTTGTGCTTACGGTTGTTTGGCTTGGACTAATGCTGCTGCCCTGTTTGTTCGTAGAGGGTGCAAATTTACAGCGGTTTGATCGAAGCATGGGGTCATTCCTGCCAACCTACGTCGAATTATTTATGCCGCATCAGTTCAGTCCTTCTGGCCTTTCCATCGACGATATCACTCGCCAGTTAAAAGCAGGTGAGTTTCGGGAGGCCCATTCCTTTTTACAGTTTGTCATTCAGCATCCAGGCCTGTACGTGAATTATCTCGGGTTATCGGCGTTGAAAGGCTTGCCTTACTTTGTGCACTCTCTAAAATTCATGTTAATCCCCATGGCATGCGTACTTTATGCAAAGCCTCAGCATGGGCGCCCCCTGCTGCTTTTGTTGCTCATCGCGGCCCTGTTCACACTGGTGCCAACGTGGATGTTGAGCTATGTCAGGATTCGCTATCTGGTCAAGCTCTTCCCAGTCTTCACCATCTTGGCAATTTCAGGCTGTGAGGAACTCGGACCTTCCCGTCCTTGGGTCAATTTAGTGGTTTGGGCAAGTGGAATCGGCACGATATTTTGGCAGCTGATCTATTTCAACGACATATGGGCGAAGTCCCACTTCCTCTGAGGGGAGGCCCGCTGGGACCTGCCGTTGCCGCTTTGTAGCTGGGGTGAACCGAGCAGCCACCACAGCCAGAGGCGGGTGTCGAGCAGAATCCTCACCGCAGGGCTTCAAAATCGTTGGCCTGCAGCACCGACTCCTCCGCCTGGCTCCATGGTGGCCACAGTCGAGCTCCGCCCCCGCCCAAGCCTTAGCTGCTGAAGTGGCTGTAGCCGTTGGTTTCCGCGCTCCCGCCAGCGCCTGGGCCCCAAGGGGCGCCATCGCTCCAGCCCAGGGCCCCCGCCTCCCCCGCCACAAGCACGCCGATCCACGTCGTGCCCGGCAGGGCCGCGATCAGGGCCTCCGCCCAGGCCGGCTCCAGGGCCAGCACCAACTCGAAATCCTCGCCGCCCCCCAGACACCATTCTTCGGCCTGGCTCAGGCCGGCCATGGCCGGATCCAGGGGCAAAGAGTCACGATTCAGTAGGGCTGCACAGCCGCTGCTGGCGCCGATCGCCGCCGCCGCCGCCGCCAGCCCATCACTGCTGTCGCAGCCCCCCACCCGCCAGCGGATTGGGGCCGGCCGGCTGGCGATCAGGGCCCGCACCGCATCGAAGCGGGGGCGGGGGCGGCGGTGGGCCTGGATGGCCCGCTCCTCCAGGGACGGATCGAGACTGGGTGGGATGGCGCCCTGCAGCAGGGCCAGGCCCAGTCGGCTCAATCCATGGGGACCAGTGCTCACCAGCAGGTCGCCCGGCAGGCCATCGCCGCGGCGGATTGCTCCGGAGGTGGGGACCGGTGCAGGCCCGGGGTTCTGCGTCGCCAGTGTTCCGAGCGCCGTGATCGCCAGCAGCCGCTGGCAGCCGCCACTGCAATCACCCCCCAGCAGCACCCCGCCGTAGGCCTCCAGTGCCTCTTTGATGCCGCCGTAGACCCCTTCCACCCAGGGCCAGGGGGTGGCTGCCGGGGCCACCAGGGCCACCGTGATCCCCACCACAGCCGTGCAGCCCATGGCCGCCAGGTCCGAAAGGTTGGCCGCGGTGGCCCGCCAACCCACGTCCACCGCCGCCGTGGTGGCATCGCTGAAGTGGAGGCCTTCCACAAGCACGTCGGTGTTCACCACCAACGTCCTGCCGCCCGTGGCGGGCAACAGGGCCCCATCATCGGCGAACTGGCCCGGGGGGGCAAAGGCCCCCAGCCGTCGGATCAGCTCCCATTCGCCGAGGTCAGCCAGGGTGTCCTGGCTGATGCCTGGGTTGGGTCGGTCGGCCAAGGGCCTCAGGCGTGCTCCTGCAGATTCTGGGCCCCTTCCAGCACCTTGGCGCTGACAATGCCGTCCTCGGCGGTGAGTTTGTCGAGCACATCAAAGCCATCGACCACATAGCCAAAGGCGGCATAGCGGCCGTCGATCAGGTTGAGGCCCGCTGGGGTTAGTTCAGGCTCGGAAAGGAACAGGAAAAACTGGGAGGAGCCATCGGCCAGATCCTGGTCCGAGTGGGCCCAGCCCAGGGTGCCTTTGGCGTTGAAGGGCAACACGGGCTCGGCTTTGAACATCCCCAGATCTTCGAAAGTCTGGTTGTAATAGGGCTCCGCCTTGCCCGGCACCCGGATTTCCAGGGGCACCCGCCGCTCCGCCTTGGTGGCCGGGTCGATGAAGCCATCGCCAGGCCCCTGGGGATCGCCCGTCTGGAGCACGTAAAAATCTTCGGCCCGGTTGAAAGGCAGGCCGGCATAGAAACCGCGTTGCACCAGATCCACAAAGGCACCGGCGGTGATGGGCGCGTTAAAGCCGTCCACCACGGTGGTCAGATCCCCTTTGGTCGTGGTCAGTTGCACCGTGGCCCGGCCCAGCAGACGGGGCAGGGCGTCGTATTCCGGCGGGATCGCAAAGGGAAAGTCCTTCACCAACAGGTCTTCAGCGCTGCCGATGGCCCCTAGGGCCTGGCGGCGGGCCTCCAGATAGCCATCCCGGTCTTGGCTGGATGCCGCTTCGGCCAGGGTCTGGAGTTGGTTGCTGACCCCATCAAGCAACTCTTCGACGTGGGCGCGCTGATCGGGCTCGAAACGATCGAGAATCGCCGCTCGCTTGGTGCTTAGCAGGGACTGGCTGCGCTTGGCGACCTGGCCCAGGGCACTCCAGCGCTTGGCCCGCAGATCAACGCTGGTGGCTTCCAGCCGATGCTGAAGGTCCTGGAGATCCCCGGGGCTGACCGGCAGGGCATTGCGCAGCAGCGCCGAGGGGTCGGTGATGGCGTTGCCCGGGGGCAAGGCGGCCCAGCTGGGTGGTGCCCAGGCCAGCATCAACAGCATCGCCAGGCCCAGGACTCTGGTGCAGACCCTTTGCCAGCGGAGGGCTGGGGATGGGGCGGTGGGCGATGCCGCCGCAGGCCTCTGGCTCATGGATGGCCACTCTTTGAACGGACTCTGGCACGTCCGCGATGCCCCCGGAGCCGGTCCCATGGGGGCCGTCAGTCGCCAGACGTACAATCCCCAGCGACTCGAAACGCCGGGATGATCTCCAGCAACGACTTCCGCACCGGCACCACGATTCTTCTGGATGGCCAGGTCTGGCGAGTCGTCGAGTTTTTGCACGTAAAGCCTGGTAAAGGCTCGGCTTTCGTGCGCACCAAGCTCAAGGCTGTCCAGGGTGGCAGCGTGGTTGAAAAAACATTTCGGGCCGGCGAAATGATGCCCCAGGCCCAGTTGGAGAAGTCAACCCTGCAGCACACCTATATGGAGGTCGATGACTACGTCTTCATGAACATGGAATCCTTCGAGGAAAGCCGCCTCACGGCTGCCCAGATCGGCGATGGTCGAAAATATCTCAAGGAGGGCATGGCCGTCAGCGTCATTACTTTTGATGGCAAGCCCCTTGAGGTTGAGCTTCCCAACTCCGTAGTCCTGGAAGTCACCCAGACCGATCCCGGCGTCAAAGGGGATACGGCCACCGGCGGCACCAAGCCCGCCATCGTTGAAACTGGAGCCCAGGTGATGGTGCCTCTGTTCATCACCATCGGCGAGAAAATCAAGATCGATACCCGCAACGACAGCTATCTCGGAAGGGAGTCCTGATTTCATGCAGCTCGACCATGACCAGCTCCGGGAACTCCTGACCTTCCTGGGCGAGAGCGATATCCAGGAGTTGCGTCTCGAGGGCGAAGACTTTCGTTTGGTTGTGCGCCGCAACCTGCCCACTCCGGCGCCCATGGCCCAGGCGGCCCCCCCCCTGTCGGTCGTCGCCCCCCCAACCGTTCCAGCCCCGGGCGCCGCCCCCCCGTCCCCGCCCCCCCCCACCAGTCGCA
>JAPLIF010000250.1 GCA_026389255.1 Cyanobacteriota bacterium | reverse complement strand
TACGAACTCGACGGGGAGCGCATCGAGTACTTCCCCTGCAGCGCCGAAGATTTTGCCCGCTGCCAGCCGATCTTCCAAACCCTGCCGGGCTGGCAATGTTCGACGGCCGATTGCCGCCGGCTGGAGGAGCTGCCCGACACCGCCCGCGCCTACCTCCGTTTCCTGGCTGAGCTGATGGAGGTGCCGATCGCCATCGTTTCCCTGGGGGCCCAGCGGGACCAGACCATCGTTGTCGAGGATCCCATCCATGGTCCCAAGCGCGCCCTGCTCAGCGCCTAGTCAGCAGGCCGGCTTTCCACCCCAACCCCCTCCCCATGCCACAGCCCCCAAGAGCGCCGCCAGCGTCCCGGCTCCCAACAGCCAGCTACCGACCGACCGGAGCCTCGATGTGGTCGGCATCGGCAACGCCATCGTGGACGTGCTGATCCAAACCGAGGACCGCTTTCTTGAGGACCATGGCCTAAGCAAGGGCACCATGGCCCTGATCGATGAAACCACCGCCCAAGCCCTCTACGCCACCCTGGGCCCTGGACTGGAAACCTCCGGCGGTTCCGCCGCCAACACCCTGGCCGGCATTGCCCAACTGGGGGGCAAGGCCGCCTTCATCGGTCGCGTGCGCGATGACCAACTGGGGACGATCTTCGCCCATGACATTCGCTCGGTAGGGGCCCGCTTTGACACCCCCGCCGCGGCCACTGGCCCCTCCACCGCCCGCTGCCTCATCCTGGTGACCCCGGATGCCCAGCGCACGATGTGCACCTATCTGGGGGCCTCCGTGGGCCTGGACC
The DNA here is from genome assembly GCA_026389255.1 of Cyanobacteriota bacterium. Lineage (GTDB taxonomy): Bacteria > Cyanobacteriota > Cyanobacteriia > PCC-6307 > Cyanobiaceae > Cyanobium. Next base: position 3,652 of record JAPLIF010000250.1, on the reverse strand, counting down.
CCGGGGACCTGGACCTGAATCTGGTGCCCCAGGCAAAAGTTCTCTACCTGGAGGGCTACCTCTGGGACAGCGAAGCGGCCAAACAAGCCTTCCTGGCCGCCGCTGCCGCCATGCGGGCCAGCGGCGGCCAGGTGGCCCTTTCCCTCTCCGATGCCTTCTGCGTCGATCGTCACCGGGACAGCTTCCTTGAATTGGTGGACGGCCATGTGGACATCCTGTTTGCCAATGAGATGGAGATCACCTCCCTCTACAAAGCCGACAGCTTTGAGGATGCGGCCCACCAGGTGCGGGGCCGTTGCCAGGTGGCGGCCCTGACCCGCAGCGAACAGGGTTCGGTGGTTCTCAGCGGCGACCAGACCCTGTTGATCGAACCGTTCCGGCTGGGGCCCCTGGTCGACACCACCGGCGCCGGCGATCTCTACGCCGCCGGATTCCTGCAGGGGCCAGGTCGTGACCCAGCTCGGCCCCCGCCCCCAGGCCTCCCTTCCCGACCTGGTCGCCCAACACCTCGATTAACGGGCTGGGGCCTGTGCCGTACAGCCCCCTCAGGGGCCGTCCGGCACAGGCCACCCCAGGGCCTCAAGCAGGGGCCCCTGGGGCAAAATCCTGGCCCCCAGGGGTTCAGGCGGCCGATCCAACAACAGCAGCCGCAGGCCCTGTTCCGCGGCGATGCCATGCCATAAAGCTTCGTTCGTTCCTCCGGAACGCCGGGCCACCACACAGGTCAAGCGCCATTGTTGGCAGAGGGCCCGTTCAATGGCGCCATCCCCTCCCGGCCTCAGACAGGCGATGCGGCTCGGGTCCAATCCGGCTGCCGTCGCCTGCTGCAGGGCCAGGGGCAGGGGCAAGATGCGGCCATGGTGCACGGCCCCGGGGGTAAGGCGCACCGCCGCCGCCAATAGGCGAGCACCGATCGCCAACAGCAACCGTTCACCGGCCAAGCCCTGATGGCCCAGCTCCGAGAGGTCAGCCAGTCCTTCGGCCTGGCCCAGGGGCAACAGGGGCCTCTGCAGCCGCAATAAGGGTTGGTCAAGGTCCGCACACACGGACGCCAGGCTGGCGCTGATGCGGCAGGCGAAGGGATGGCTGGCATCCACCACCCAGGTGAAATTCTCCCCATCCCTGCGGGCGGCGAGCAGCTCCTGGGCCAGGGCCTCCTCTCCAGCCAGGGCTCCCACCCGCAGCTCCTGGCCGGCGGCGGTGCCATAGGTCCTTGCCGCCGGGGCACTGACCACACTGATCCTGAGCCGCCAGCCACGCTGCAACAGGACCCGGGCCATGGCTGGCCCCTCGCCGGTGCCGGCGAACAGCCAGATCCGCCCGCCCTTGGCCCCGACCCATGGAGCGGCGTGCATCAGGATGGGGTCAGTAATCCGAAGGGACTGGAGTGAATCACTGTTTGCTCGAGGTGGAGGTGCTGGAGGCCCCCCAGGTCCGTTACACCCAGGACAACCAAACGCCAGTGGCTGAAATGACTGTGCGCTTTGATGGCCTGCGGCCGGAGGATCCCCCGAGTCAGATCAAGGTGGTGGGCTGGGGGAATCTGGCCCAGGACCTGCAGAACCGCGCCCGGGCCGGCCAGCGCATGGTGGTCGAGGGGCGCCTGCGCATCAACACCGTAAGCCGGGCGGACGGAGTCAAAGAAAAACGGGCCGAACTCACCCTGGCGCGGCTCCACCCCCTGGGCGACGCGACCCAACAGGGCCAAACCACCGCTGCGGGGCCGGCAGCGATGGCCGAACGGCCACCGATGGCGGCCCCGGCTCCCCGGAACGTGCCCCGGCCGATCCCCCAAACCAACCAACAAGCCCCCAGCCCGACGCCGGCGGCCGACGGTCGGCCGGCGCCGGTGGCCGCCGAAGCCCCACCGGTCTGGAATACCTCGCCCTTGGTGGCCGACGACCTGCTGGATGGGGACGACGACATCCCCTTCTGAACCGCGTCGGGGGGCCAGATCAAGCCTGGCCATCTCAACCTTGGGGGAACCTCTCGGTCGCCTGGTCGAGCATCTGGCCCAGCTCCCGCTCTAGGGCCGCCAGGTCCAGGCGCCACTGGGACCAGCGCCCGCTATCCAACTGCCGCAGCAGCCACTGACGGTCCTGGGCCAGCGAGGCCAGCAGGGTGGCCGTGTCCTCAGCTTCAGCCGGTCGATCACCCCTTGGATCCGGGGCCGGCTGGGACGACGGGGAGGAATTGGCCATGGACTTGATCCCGATCCCAGAGGATGGAGCCATCTTGCCCCCTGCTGCAGGAGGATGGGTCCATGCAAGCCCTTTTTTCCCCCGGTTCGCTGATCACCGTGGCTGGCGCGGTTCTCACCGTGATCGGCTCGATCGCCTATCTCACCGATAGCCCCAACCTGAGCCTGCCATGCATTTTTTATGGCATCCCCGTGCTGCTGGGAGGCCTGGCGCTCAAATCATCCGAGCTGCCCCCGGCCCGCCGGCTCACGGACTCGACCCTGTTGCGCCCCTTGCGTGACCTGCCCGAAAATGAAAGTCTGAGCAAGCTGCTGGCCGATGTGAGCCGCTGGCGTTACGGCCAAAAGGCCCACCTGGAATCGTCCCTGGAGGCTCTCAAGCTCTGGGATGAGGATCGTCCGCCCCAGTTGGAATCCATCGAGGAGATCCAGCAGGGCAACGCCTACGGACTGCGCCTGTTGTTCGACTGCCAGGGTGTGCCCTTCCAGCGGTGGCAGGACCGCCAGGATCGGCTGGGACGCTTCTTCGGACCTGACCTGAAGGCCGAACTCAGCCAACCGGATTCGGCCCACCTGCTGCTCACCCTGCTGCCCACCTCTACCTCTACCTCCACCACCCCCGACTCCACCCCCCCCGCCGCTGCCGTCCCGTGAGTCACGACCACACCGTCAACCAGGCCGACAGCCTGCGGGTTTCCGTCCTCAGTGAAGCCCTGCCCTTCATCCAGCGCTTCGCCGGACACTGCATCGTGGTGAAGTACGGCGGTGCCGCCATGGTTCGGGAGGACCTGCGCGAGGCGATCTTCCGGGACCTGGTGTTGCTGAGCTGCGTTGGGGTGAAGGTGGTGGTGGTCCACGGCGGTGGTCCGGAGATCAACGAATGGCTCGGACGCCTCCAGATCGAGCCCGTATTCCGCGAAGGCCTGCGGGTGACGGACTCGGAAACCATGGATGTGGTCGAGATGGTGCTGGTCGGGCGCCTCAACAAACGCATCGTCAATGGAATCAACCTGGTCGGGGGTCGGGCGGTCGGCCTGGCGGGAGGCGATGGTGGCCTGGTCATGGCCCGTACCCTGGGGGACGGCACCCATGGGCTGGTGGGGGATGTGGCGAACGTCGATCCAAGTGTGCTGCTGCCGTTGCTGGACAACGGCTACATGCCAGTGATCTCCAGCGTCGCCCCGGATTCGACCGGCCAAGTGCACAACATCAATGCCGACACGGTGGCCGGCGAACTGGCTGCGGCGCTCCAGGCCGAAAAACTGATCTTGCTCACCGACACCGTGGGCATCCTGAGGGACAAGGACGATCCAAACTCCCTGATCCCCCAGACGACCCTCGCCGAAGCCCGGGGGCTGATCGCCAGCGGGGTCGTGGCCGGCGGCATGACACCCAAGACTGAATGCTGCATCCGCGCCCTGGCCCAGGGGGTGGCCGCCACCCACATCCTCG
>JAPLIF010000307.1 GCA_026389255.1 Cyanobacteriota bacterium | reverse complement strand
CATCACCTGATACACAGATTACAAATTTATTTCAGCTAATATAGAGTGGATTTACTTTGACCCAGGAGCCGCCGACTCTCATCATGGCTGAGCCGAATGCCAACGACAACGGCGGCCATCCCAAGCGGGTTTTGGTAGTCGATCCCCACGCCACTTTGCGGACTGTTCTTGCCCAGCGCCTGCGCCAGGATGGCCACATGGCAGCAGCTGTGGCCACGGCTGCCGAAGCGATAGAGATCTGCCAGGAACTCTCCCCCGACCTATTGGTGAGCGCCGAGTTGCTGGAAGAAACCTCGGCCCTGAAGCTGGCCAACCAGTTGCATTGCCCCGTGATGGTCCTCACGGCCCGCTCCGGATCCGAACCGATGGTCTCGCTGCTGGATGCCGGGGCCGATGAAGTGTTGCGCAAACCCTTTGGCCTTGAAGAACTGGCCGCGCGGTGCCGCACCCTGTTACGCCGCAGTGGCACAGGTCTGCAGGAACGGGTCTGTGTCGGCCCCCTGGAGGTCCATCTGCTGCTGAGACAGGTGACCCTGCGGGACCAACCGGTCGAACTCAGTCCGAGGGAATTTGCCCTGCTCTGCGCCTTGCTGATGCCCCCCGGAGTGGTTCGCTCCCGCCAGGAACTGCTTCGCATGGCTTGGCCTCCCTTCAGCGGCGGCCCCCGCTCGGTCGATACCCAGGTGCTTACCCTGCGACGCAAGCTTGAGCAGGCTGGATTGGGAGAAGGGGGTGGCATCGAAACCATGCGCCAACAGGGATACCGTTTCAGTCTCGACACCCTGCCGGAAGCAGGAACGATCTCTGCCAATGCCTCCATCTCCATGGCGGCTGCGTTAGTGGGTCAAGCCGATCCTCCCCCCCTGCGTTATTAGGGGTTGACGGGATGGAGTAATCCAAGGAAAGACAAGGTTTCAAAGACCAGCAAAATCCCACTGAACACAGCCAATAACTGATAAGTCCAAGGGGGCGTAAGTCGTTTGACATCACCGACATCCAGGCCAGTCGCCCCCGAGAAACGGGCCAGAAAATCCTCAAAATGGGCGATGCGCTGGGGCAACAGCCAGGACTGAGTCTTGCCAGCGTCGTCTTGGCAGCTACTGCGCAGATAGAACACCCTGCTCCCCTGGCTGGTTGCCACAGAATTCAGCGCCTGAATATCTCCCCAAGCCAGACTCCAACCCCGACGTAGAAGCCAGTGGCACCAAGACGGGTGGCCCACCCGCAGTCCGGTTGGACCCATTTCCACCTGCTCACTAGTTGCCGCCAGCACCAACAAAAAACCCAGCAGCACGGCCGCCCAGCCAAACCAACGCCAATGGGAGGGAGCCAGCAGAGGCAACGGCAACACCAGCGCGCCATAGAGGGCCAGCAGGCCATAACGAATCAGGGGTGCCATCGGGTAACGATGCACATCTACTGGGGGAACCCCTTTCATCGGTCCTCCGCAGAGCCGGGCAGGGGCTCGATCACAGCAGCCGGTTGGTATTGGCCGCCAAACACTTCCTGCTCACGCCCCTTCCAGAACGTCCCCAGCCGCATCAGGTCGGCATGGGCATCGGCGAGATGGGCCACGTAGTCCTCGGGAGTCATGGAATCCCGTTTCTCCTTGATCTTGATCAAGCGCAACAGATGCCACATCCAGGGCTTCCCCAGCTCACCTCGGGCTTCTAGATATTGGGCCAAATCAGCGGAGCTGGGCAATGGGGCTGAACTCATGACCTGGGGTTCCTAGGGATCCAGGCTATGAAGCCAGGAGCTTGGTCGTGGCCGTGGTGACGTACAGATCAGGGCCAAAACCGATGACCCCATCCGCTTTCCGCCATTGATTCCAGTCAGAACTTGGTGAAGC
>JAPLIF010000279.1 GCA_026389255.1 Cyanobacteriota bacterium | reverse complement strand
TATAGCGGCTTGGTCGAGTTGGACTATGTGCTCAAGTTGAATCAGCGCTTCAGCATCGAGCCTGGAATCCAGTTTATTTTTAACCCCAGTGGCAATAGCGAATACGCAACTATTATTGCCCCAACCCTGCAGATGACATTTGCTTTTTAGGCTTGAGCTAATTTAATTCAGGAATCCAGGCCACCCCATCGCTAATCTCAGCTCCCTTGCCTCAGTGGCAGGCAAGCCGCTCCACTGACCCATGGGCCCCTTGATCACGAGCTTGTGCAGCCGAGGGGGGCCTGGTCAGCGCCTGGCGCTCGGGTCCGTTGGCTTGATCTCCCTGGTGGGACTGGTGGCCCCGGCCAACGATGGCTTGGTGCCCCAGCGGATCCTGCCGCCGGCGGCCGCCGCCCCTCCCCAACAGACCGTTCCCCCGCTCCTGTGGCCCGGCGAGGCCTACGGCAAGGCTCAGCAACGGCTGCTGGCCAAGGGATGGCGACCCCAGCCCCGGGCCCGCCAGAGCTCCTGCTCGATCCTGCAGGCCGATCGCCGTTGTGCCCTCTTCCCGGAGCTGGTGGCTTGCGCTTCGACGGGGTCGGGGTTCTGTCGTTTCCAGTGGCATTCCCCCCAGGGCCAGAGCTGGGCCCTGATCACGGTGGGCGGTAACCCCCAAGGCGATCCGGGATCGATCACCACCTGGTTTGTGATCCGTTGACCACCGAGGCTTGGCAACGGGTTGAACGATTCGGGTCAACCAACGTCATGACGACCCCCCCCCTCATGGAGGGTCCCCGGGGCGCTGATGGGCAGGGCGGCGTTTCGGTGGGTCGCCCTGCCGCGAGCCCTCCCAGTAACCATCATCCTGACGGCGCCAGAGGCCATCGAGCACAAAGCGGAGCCGTCCCAGCAGCAGGTGCACCCGGGTGGCATTGGAGGGCCGGCCGTAGGCGATGAAACCGGGAGGCATCAATTGGGCCACCCGCACCGGATCGATGGCCGCCAGGGGCATGCCATCGGCCAGGGCCAATCCCGAGGCAATGGCCAATCCCTGGCCGATGGAAATGTTGAGTTCCAGGATGCGGCCGGCCCCACCCCCCAGGCCCCCATAGCCCGCCGCCGGCCCCAATACCGCCAGGTTGTCGAGGTCCCGGGGCAGGGTGTGGCGGTAGCCAAAGTTGAAGGTTGGTTTGGGGAATCCTGGGATGCCCTTGAGGCCGCCGCGGAAATCCAGAAAATAGGAAAAGGTCCCCAGGGTCTGGTTGTGCGGCACGCCCCCGTTGGCCATCTCCATTTCACCCAGCACCACCACCGGGTGGGCCAGTTGGTCAGCCGAGCGCACATACAGCTCCGGCATCCATACGACCCGCTGGGCTCCGTGCCGCTTGAAAAAGGCCGTCACCTTGTCGGCGTAGGGCCGCATCCAGGGCAGGGGGCGGTTTTGGCCCGCCAGCACCAGCCGGTTTTGCTCGGCGTTGTTGCGCAGCAACAGGGCGTTAAAACTCAGCCTTCCGGGTAACAGGGCGATGTTGGCCTGATCCAGCCGCACGGGGCTCTGGCGCCAATCGCTGCCCAGTCCCGATTCGCCATGGAAGGCGATGGCCATCGCCGGACTTCTCTGGTCGGCGCTGTCAGTCGTGTTCGAGAAGGCCAGCTGGGGATCCCCGTTCTCATCCAGCAGGTCCGTCTGCAGCTGTTTGGGATGGCGGCGGTAGCGGGGCCAGAGCTTGATCCAGGCCTGGGCTTGCCTGTCCTTGGGATTGAGGAGCCGCTGGGTGAAGTGTTCTTCCAGGGCCCGCACCTGGTCAAGGCTGAGGCCCTGCACTTCAAAGATCCAGCCCAGGGCCAGGCTCTGGTGGGCCAGTTCCCCGGGACCAAGCCCCCCCTGAAAGGGCACGCCAGCCAGATGGGCCACCCGCGCCCCCAGGCTGGCATCGATGACCAGATCAGCCCCCAGGCTGCCGTAACGACGGGATTGCAACAGGCACAGCCGCCGTCCCTCCCGAACCACCCCCACCAGATCCGCCTGACTCAACACCGGGATGCGGGCCCGGCGCAGGGCCTTGGCCAGGGCCGTGGAAGCCCGTCGACGGTCCACGGCAATGTGGTTCACACCGGTGAGGCGCAGGAAGCGTTCGTACAACCGGGACGAGGGGGCAAAGGGGCTGAGGACATCCCACATGTCTTTGGGCACCTGGTTGCGGTCCAGATCGGCCAAGCCGCTTCGGGCGATCATTCCGCCCAGACCCAGGCGCGTGTCGGCCTCCGTCACCAGGGCGACGCGGGGATGGGGCAGGCCCGTCAACCGAGGCAGTTGGTCCACCAACTCCAGGGCCGTCATCACCCCCGCCGGCTCATCCCCCACCACCAGCACATCCCAATGCTGTTGGCCCCGTTTGACGCAAGGGGCCATCGGCAGCGCTGGCACGGACGCTGCGGCCACCACCGGCAAGGGCACCAGCAAGGCCGCCACAAACCAGGCCCTCAGCCGGTGCTTTAGGCGGTGGGTTTGATGATGGTGTAGGCATGGGCAACGGCGGGCCCATTCATACGTATGCATTGGGGGAATCAGCTCAGGGCGTTGGCGGCACTGGCGGTGTTAGGCGGGCTGCCGTTCCCTGGGTCACCGGCCTGGGCTGGGGCGAGTGACCCGCCCCCCCTGTCCCCCTCGCCCTTGGCCATGGAGCGTCTCGGTCTTTGGCTCACTACGGTCGACAGTGCCGTGATGTACGACTCCCTGGAATCCCAGCGGGCCGTGCAATTTCTGCGTACCCATGGTTTTAATCGCGCCTCGGTGCCCCTCCAGACCGGTGGCCAGGTGCTGTGGCCCGTGCGCCCGCAGAACAACCGGCTGGGCATGGCCCTGGACCCGCGCCTGCCCCATCCGATCAGCACGGATGTGTTGATCGGAGCGTTGAATCGCAGCGGCATCGAGACCGTGGGCTGGTTTGAATTCGGTTTGATGGCCCCGGCCGAAGCCCCCTGGCTGGCGGGACGGGACCATCTGCTGTTGCGCAACCAGGCCGGCCAGACCACCTGGCTGGAGGGGGGGCAAATCCGACGGGTGTGGCTCAACCCCGCCTTGGCCGAGGTGCGCGACGGCCTCACCGCCCTGGTGGTGGATGCGTGCCACCACTTGCCCGTTGCGGCGATTCAGTTTGACGACCATCTCGGCTATCCGGCGAGCTTCGGCTACGACCCCACCACTCTCGCCCTCTGGCGCGCGACTGCCGAGGGGGCCCGCCAACCCAACCCCGCCCCGGATGATCCCGCCTGGATCGCCTGGCGATCGGGGTGGGTCACCAGCCTGGTGGCCCAGATCCGTGCGGCGATGGCCCAATCCTGTCCCGGCATCAAACTGTCGGTGGCCCCCAATCCCCAGGAATTTTCCTACAGCAACTATCTGGCTAATTGGGGCGATTGGGTGCAGCGGGGCCTGGTGGATGAGGTCGTGGTTCAGATCTACCGCAACGACCCAGCCGCCCTGCGGGCTGAATTGGCGGATCCCACCTTGAGGCGGGCGGCGGCCCGGCTGCCGGTACGCATTGGCCTGCTGGCGGGGCTGAGGGATCAACCCAAAGCGCCGCAACGACTCCGGCTGGAGCGCCAGATCGTGCGCGAACAGGGGCTGGCGGGGATTGATCTGTTTTTCTATGAGTCGGCCAGGCCCCATTTCAGTCCCCCCCGCTGACGTGGCGTTGATGGGAGGGCATTCCGCACCGGCTGGGGCTTGGCCAGGGGCCATAGCCTTAGATCTCCGTCTTCCGCTGCCGATGGCTGCCGCCAGGGACCCCCAGGCCTTCGCCACCGAGCTGGTCACCGCCATCGTGCGCTGGGGGATCGACGGCGCCCCGCTTGTCAATCCCCTGAGTGGGGAAGAGGCGTTTCGCTTCAAAAGCGCCCAGGAAGTGGCCCGGGAGGTGCGCCAACGGGCCGAGACGGTGGGGCTGGACCAGGCCATCGATGAATTGATCGAGGACCAGGCCCGTTGGAATGCCGGCACTGGTTTTCTCACCAGCATGGGCGGTTTCGCCTTGCTGCCGGTTCAGTTGCCTGCGGCCGTGACGGCCTCCTGGGTGATCCAGACCCGGCTGGTGGGCACCATTGCCCTACTCCACGGCCTCGACCTCAACCAGGAGGCGGTGCGCACCCAGATCCTGCTGACCCTGATCGGCGAGGAAGCGGCGGAGGTCCTCAAGCAGGTCGGGATCAGGGCCAGCCAGCGCTTCGCCGAAGCCCAGTTGCGCCAGCTTCCTGGCGCTGCCCTCGGCGCCATTAACCGGGCCGTGGGGTTCCAGCTGGTCAACCGCTTCGGACGCCAGGGAGTGCTCAACCTTCACCAGGCCATCCCGGTGCTGGGAGGTTTGGTGGGGGGCGGCATCGACTACATGATGACCCGGCGGATGGGCGAAATGGCCCGGGTTGAACTGGGCCGTCGGGGTCGTCCCAGCGCCTCACCAGGCAGCACGGCCCCAGGCTCTTGCCAGGAGCAGGAGATCATCGACGTGGACTGGCGTTGAGGCCGGCCTTGGGGGCGGCTCTGGGGACGGTTTCTGGGCGGGGACTCCAGTCGAGGCAGCGCTGGGGAAAGTCCCAGGAGGGCGGCAAAATCGTTTGCCACAGACGGCAGTAATCAGCCCCGATCGCTTCATCGCCGAAATGGCGGCAGGTCGCGCATTTCATGAAGCCCGAAGACTGCTTCCCAGCAAAAAGAACATTTTCCCCAACCCTAGGCGCAATCCTTTTCAAGCGTCTCGATTTTCTGACAATCCTTCCCCCTGGCTTGCCATTTCTGCCTCGTTGCTCCAGGGCCCCATGGTCAGATCGGTTCGGCGCAGCAGGGCAAACAGGGTGCCGGCATTGCCGCGACAGAGCCGTAACTCCCCATCCACCACGGTGATGTCCAGCCAGGCGGGAAAGCTCTGCTTGATCTCCCGCAGCAGGGCCAGCGGCCTACCGCCGAGGGCGGGGCCCCGCCAACCGCCCCGCTCGAAACGCACGCCCACCCGTTGGGATCCTTCCACGGCGATGCGGGCCTCCACGCTGATGGCTCCGAGGGCTCCCAGGGGTCCATTGAGCTGCACCACATTTTGGGCCCTGCCCTGGGCCAGATCGAGGTTCTGGAGGTTGAGCAGCCACGGGGCGCTGGTCAGGTACGGAACGGCACTGCTGCTCCAACGCAGTTCCCACACCCCGGTGAGCCATGCCCCATCCCGCGCCAGATCGGCCGGCTGCAGCTTTTCCAGGCTTTCAAACAAGCTCTTGATCACGGCCCCATCAGCGCCCGATCCGCCCAGGGGGCGGCGCAGCTGTTCCAGCAGGGCCGTTCGGGTGGCCGTCGCCCCATCGCGCCCATCGGCGTCCGGCCCTGTCGCGTTGGAACTCATGGCGCAATGGGGTGGGGGATCTCGCTTTCCAGAACCACCGGGTTGGTGAGGGTGCCGATGCCGTCGATGCTGATGCTCACCGTGTCGCCCTGTTGGAGCCAACGGGGTGGTGTGGCGGCCATGCCCACCCCTTCCGGGGTGCCTGTGAGAATCACCGTACCGGCGGGCAGGGTGGTGCTGGCGCTGAGAAATTCGATCAGGGCCGCCACCGAGAAGATCATGTCGGCCGTACTGGAGTCCTGCACCATCACCCCATTGATAGTGGTGCGCAGGCGCAGGGCCTGGGGATCGGGCAGGGCGTCCGCGCTGGTCAGCCAGGGTCCCAAGGGGGCGAACGTATCAAAGGTCTTACCCCGGCACCACTGGCCGCCACCCCATTCTTTTTGCCAGTCCCGGGCACTCACGTCATTGGCGCAGGTGTACCCGAGCACGTAATCGAGGGCGTCCGAGCGGCTGACGTTGCGGCAGGGCCGACCGATCACCACCGCCAGTTCCCCTTCGGCATCGACCGCATGGCTGGCGAGGGTGGTGGGCAGTTCGATGGGGCCGCCGGGGTGTTGCAGGGCCGCGGGCGATTTCATGAACAGCACCGGCGACTCCGGGAGGGCGGCGCCGGTTTCCTCAGCATGGCGGCGGTAGTTGAGGCCGATCCCCAGGATCAAGGTCGGTTCCAGGGGGGCCAGCAAAGTGACCACCTGGGCCTCCTGGCCGCTGGGTCGCCAGTCGCCCCATCCGCTTCCGTCCAGGCGCTCATGACGGCCATCGCCGTGGCGTTGGGCGTAGTGAAGGGCGCCTGTGGCGTCGATGTAACGCAGGATCTGCATGGTTAGGGGGAAACCGGGAGGCCGGGGGGCCGACGACTTGGCAGCATGGGGATGTCCAGCCCCAATTTCATGGCCCCACTTTCGCTCAAGACCAAGCTGCTGATCCTGCTGGGGGCGGGGGTTCTGGTGGCAGCTGGTGCCATGGTCCTGCGCCAACGCCTCTTGGACCAACAACACCAGGACTCCCTGGGGGGCTGTCGGGCCCTCCGCAACCAGGTGCTGGCCATCAAACAAAAAGAATTTGATCCTGGCGTTGCCGAATTGCGCCAGTTGCGTCTCAATGAGGCCCAGGCCCGGTTGCTGCGCCAGGCTGATGCCAATGCTTACAGCAAATTCGCCCAGCAGTACGAAACCAAGGTGGTCGCGGTGGCCGATGCCCTGGATCGGCTCAACATGCTCTTGGGCAAACTGCAGCAACAGAAGTGCCTCGAATTGCAGCCCTGAGCCCGGGATCGCCGACCTGAACTGGACTGGGCCGGGGCCCAGCAGCACCAAATCTTGGGCCCCTCCGCACCCCCGATACGGGAGTCCGCCCTGGGATCCCGATTTAAGTGTTAGAGTTTGTAACGAACACTTGACGTTGTGACGGGCTTTGACATTTACCCTTGACAGAGCTACCCAGATCTTTCCGGAAACCCTTACCGCCGATGTGATTCCGGCGATCACGGCCCGGTTCATGCTCCTCAGCGCCGAGGACCAGCTCGCCCTGATCTGGTACGCCTATCTCGAAATGGGCCAGACCATCACCATCGCCGCTCCGGGTGCTGCCCGGATGCAGTTTGCCGAACGGCTGCTCAACGACATCAAGGCGCTGTCGTTTGCCGACCAGAGCCAGCTGATGTGTGATCTGGCCAACCGCACCGACAACGAAGTCGGCCGCACCTATGCCAATTGGTCGGTCAACATCAAGCTCGGTTTTTGGTACCAACTCGGTCAGTGGATGGAGCAGGGCCTGGTGGCCCCCATCCCCGAGGGGTATCGCCTCTCGGCCAATGCCGCCGCCGTCCTTGGTTCGGTCAAGGCGGTGGATCAGGGCCAGCAGATCACCCTGTTGCGCAATTTCGTCGTCGACATGGGCTTCGACCCCGCCAAGGGTGAAGGGCAGCGCGTGATGGAACCGGTGGCGGCCCCAACCGCCGAGGCCGAACGCAAACCGGTGTTCATCGAAGGGGTGATCAACCCCACGGTCAACTCCTACATGAATTTGTTGAACGCCAACGATTTCGACAATCTGATTCAGCTGTTCTTGCCCGACGGCGCCCTGCAGCCGCCCTTCCAGAAACCCATCGTCGGCACCGAGGCGATCATGCGCTTCCTGCGGGAGGACTGCCAGAACCTTCAGCTGCTGCCGGAACGGGGCTACAGCGAGCCCACCGCCGAGGGTTTCAACCAGATCAAGGTCACCGGCAAGGTGCAGACCCCCTGGTTCGGCGCCGGCGTCGGCATGAATGTGGCCTGGAGGTTCCTGCTCGACCCCCAAGGCAAGATTTACTTCGTTGCCATCGACCTATTGGCTTCCCCGGCCGAGCTGCTCCAGTTCCGCCGTTGACGGCGGGCGCCCAGGAAGCCCTGCCCGCATCGCTCCTGG
>JAPLIF010000101.1 GCA_026389255.1 Cyanobacteriota bacterium | reverse complement strand
TGCTTGCGGCCAGGCGCGGCCCCTCCACGGTCGCCAGGTCGGCCGCGACGCACAGACAACGGCGCCCTTTGCTGACCACCACCTGCCGAGTCGCTTCAAGGCCGGCGACATCGCGACCGGTGATAACAAGGTCGGCGCCGGCATCGGCGAAAACCGCCGCAATCTCGGCACCAAGCCCGCGGGAGGCGCCGGTGACCAGGGCGCGTTGGTTGGCGAGGCTGAAGCGCGTGAGGTAGTCCGGCATGGGGTCAGGGGTGGGGTGGGGGGGATCGGCTATTCGATCAGGTGGAACTGCCCTCCCCCATTTCCTCCCCCAACTCCCCCGCCCGCAGCCGCAGCGCCCAGGCATCGAGAAAGGTTTTGGCGCAGCTGGCCAGGGGCACCGCCAGCAGCAAACCCAGCAGTTCGCCCAAGCCCAGCAGGCTGCCGATGCGGGCGCCGATGGGCAGGCAGATCAGCAGCCAGGCGGGCTGCAGGCCGACGATGCTGCCCATCAGGCGGGGCTGGATGATCTGATCGACCACCTGGCCAACGGTGATCGCCGCGGCCAGCACCTCCAGGCCCTTGCGGGGATCTTCGAGGGCCAGCAACAGGCTCACCACCACAATCGTCAGGGCGCTGGCATAGGGAATCAGGGTGGTGAAGCCGATCGCCACGGCGAACAGCACCGCATAGGGAATGCCCAGCAGGGTGAACACCACCAGCTGCAGGGCGCTCAGAATCAAGGCCAGCAGCACCTGGCCGGCGAAATAGCCGCGGAAGGTGCGATTGAGGGTGTTAAGCACCAAGGGCCGCACCCGGGCCGGCAGCCACTGGCCCAGGCCCTCGGCGGTGCGCTCGCCGCCCAGCAGCAGAAACACCGTCAGCACCAGCACGATCACGGTGTTGACCGTGAGGCCCAGGGTGGCCCCCAGCACCCCCAGCAGCTGCTGGCTGAGCTGGCTGGCGAGGCGGCTGGTGCGGTTGATCAATTCGCTGGTGAGATCGCCGAAGTTCACCGGCAGACCGCGCTGGCTGGCCCAGTCCTGCAGTTGGGCCAACACGCTTTCCCCCTGCACCAACCAGCGGGGCAGGGCATGGATCAAGTCATCGAGCTGCTGGGCCAGGCGGGGCACCAGCCAGACGGCCGCCAGGGCCACCAGGCCTGACGTCAGGCCCAGCACCAGCAACAGGGCCAGGGTCCGGGGCAATCTCTGGTCGATCAGCCAGCGGGTGGGGAGATCCAGCAGAAAGGCCAGCAGGGCCGCCGTCAGAAACAGCGCCGGAAAGGGGGCCAGGGGCAGTAGCAGCTGCTTCAGCACCCAGAGATTGAGGGTGAGCAGCGGCAACGCCAGGCTGATCCGCAACCATGGGGGCAGCACCAGCCGCTCAAGCATCTGCGCAGGGCCCATGGGGGCCGCCGAAACCAGCCTTCAGCTTGGCGGTATCGGCGCCGGGCCGCCAGTTTCTGTTGCAGGGGCGCCCATGGTCTGCAAATAGGCATCACTGCCCAGCTGCTGCAGCCGTTCATCCTTGGCCCTCACCTGGTCATGCAGGCCGCGCCGGTGGGCCGCCAGGCGCTGGGCCAGGTCGGCATCGGCCAGGGCCAGGATCTGGGCCGCCAGCAGACCCGCATTGGCGCCATTGCCAATAGCCACAGTGGCGACCGGGATGCCAGCTGGCATCTGCACAATCGAATGCAGCGAATCCACCCCGGAGAGGGCCCGGCTCTGCACCGGCACGCCGATCACCGGCAGCAGGGTCAGGGCCGCCACCATGCCGGGCAGGTGGGCGGCACCGCCAGCGCCGGCAATGATCACCTTCAGGCCCCGATCGGCGGCGGCCTCGGCGAAGGCCACCATCTCCAAGGGGGTGCGGTGGGCCGAGAGCACCCGCACCTCGCAGGCCACCCCCAGCTCCCGCAGGATCGCCACAGCGGGCTGCAGGGTGGGCAGGTCCGAATCGCTGCCCATCACCACCGCCACCGACGCTGGCGCGCCGCCGAAGGCGCTGGCGGGCGAGGGGTCGGAGGCGACAGCGACCACGGCGGCCAGGCAAGTCGCCCCATCCTGCTGCTGGAGCTTCTCTGGCGCGATGGGGTGGAGGCCATCTGCCCCACCCTGGTGACCTGCGCCGTTGATCCGCTGCGGCAGGCGCTGGCGGTGCTGCGCCAGGCCCGGACCGCCCACCAACCGGGGCGCTGCCGCCTGCTCGGGGCCCACCTGGAGGGCCCCTTCCTGGCGCCGGCCCGGCGCGGCGCCCATCCCTTGGAGCATCTGTGCCCGCCATCGCTGGCGGCCCTGCAACAGCGCATCGACGGTTTTTGGGGCCCGGCGGCCGGACCCGGCGGAGGGGGGGTGGATGCCGCCGACATCGCCCTGGTCACCTTGGCGCCCGAGCTGGAGGGGGCCGCCGCGGTGATTGAGGCCCTGCGGGACCAGGGCATCGTCGTGAGCCTGGGCCACAGCGCCGCCAACGAAACCGAAGCCCTGGCGGCCTACGACGCCGGCGTGGCGATGGTGACCCATGCCTTTAATGCCATGGCGGGGCTGGGGCACCGGGAGCCGGGGCCGATCGCGGCGGCCACCCTGCGGGGCGATGTGGCCCTGGGCCTGATCGCCGATGGGGTCCATGTGGCCCCGGCGATGGCGGTGCTGCTGCAACGGCTGGCGCCCCAACAGGTGGTGCTGGTGAGCGACGCCCTGGCGCCCTACGGCCTGGCCGAGGGCGTGCACCGCTGGGATGAACGGACATTAATAGTGGCCAACGGCAGCTGCCGCCTGGAGGACGGCACCCTGGCGGGCGTGACGTTGCCCCTGCTGGACGGGGTGCGGCGACTGGCCAGCTGGAGCGGCCAGCCGGAGTGGGCCATCGCTGCGGCCACCGTGCTGCCGCGGCGCGTCCTGGGGGACCGGCGGCCGGTGCAGGAGTTGCTGGTGGGACGACGGCTGCCGGACTGCCTGCGCTGGAGCGAGGCCGGCGGGGAGCTGGACTGGCAACGGGCGTCCTGAAGATCAGCGAAGCCAGGCCTGTTCAGACGGGGGCCTTCGATGGGCTGGCGGCAACTGCGATCTGGCTTACAGCCAAGAATTCAATCCACCAAGCCATGCTCCAACGCATAGCGCACCAGTTCGGTGCGGCTGGAGGTGCCCGTCTTGATGAAGAGGCGGCTGACGTACTTCTCGACGTTGCGGATCGAGGTTTCCAGGCGACGGGCGATTTCCTTGTTCATCATTCCCTCCGCCACCAGTTGCAGCACGCTGGCTTCGCGGGGGGTGAAATCCAGAGACACATCGGGGGTGGGCTTGCGGGCGCCGCCGGGGCCCAGCATCGAGCGGATCTCGGT
>JAPLIF010000180.1 GCA_026389255.1 Cyanobacteriota bacterium | reverse complement strand
CAGCCATCTTCACTTTCTCGATCGCCATGACGGTGTGGGGACGCAATGGTGATGGCAGCATCAATTTCTGAGTTCGTCGTCCCCAGTTCCTCCACCCTGCTGGCTGGGGTGGCGTCGGCCCTGCTGCTGTTTGTCACAGGGGGAGTCGTGTATCTCTCGGCGGTGGATTGGCGGGACAGGCGCCGCCGCGACAACCCCGTCCGCAGCCGTCGCTGAGCCCTCCAGGCTGTTCTTGTTGCCATGGCAAGATCAACGTCCTGATCCAATGTCGGACGTGCTGGTTCCTTCGGGCTCCGCTACCGATCGTTTGTTCAACGTCAGCAAGAGTGGGGCTCCGTGAAGAGGCGTCTGTCCTGGCGCTGGCCGCCCGTCCTGGGGCGCTTAGCCCAACGGCTGCCGCGGCCCGACAAGGCTATGGAACCGGGCTTGACCACGGCCCTGGCGGCTTTGCCCAGGCCTCCCTTGCCCTGGACCAGCTCGCTCATCGTGCTGTTGGTTCTCGTGCCTGGGCTGGCCCTCTGGCGCTGGCCCCGGCCCAGGGCGGAGGGCCTGGAGCAGCTGATGGCCAGCGCCAGTCTTTTGCAGAGTTTTCCCGCCACCCCCGGTCGCCGCCTGCCGGAGCTCTGGAGGCAACGCCTGGGTGAGGGCCTTGGCGAGGCGCTCTGGCAGCGCCAGACCCGCCCCTGGTGGCAGATCTGGGGGCCAGAGGGGCAAGGGGCCCCGTTCCTTGTGCTCCAGGCCAGCGGCTGGCCGCCCCAGCTCAGCAAACCCCTGCCTCCCCAAGCCCTGCGGCTGGGTGATCTAATGCTGGTGGCCCCCGATCCGCTCTCGCGCCAGTCCCTGGCCGACAGCCTCAGGCCCCAGCAACGGCGCAGTCGCGGCCTGCACAGCCGATGCCTGGAGCGGCTCAGCGTCGACCAGGCTGTTTTTTGGAATCCCACCGCCCTCGGCGCCATGGTGGGTCCCCTTGCCCCCCTGATGCAGCGCTTTCAGGAGGGTTGTCTCACCCTCAGCCTCGAAGCCCGGGGATTGCGTTGGCAGGGTGAGGCCACGTCGGTGGATGGCGTGCTGGCCCAACTGGATACGGAGATCCCGCCCGGGGTCCCAGATGCGGCAGCTTTGCCCCTGCCCGCCGACGAGTTGCTGCAGATCCAGGGTGGGTCTCTTCAGGATCTGCTGGAGGGATTGCTGTCCAGGCAGCTGATCCGTGAGCCGCTGGCCCTGCGCTACGGCCTCGATTCGGAACGGCTGCGGGGATTGCGCTTCGCCCCGTTCCGCCTGCGCTTGCGTCCCCAGCCCCAGGGGCCCTTCCAGGCCTCCCTCGAACTCCAGGTGCGCCTGCGGCAGCCGCCCCAAACCTGGCTGCCCGTGCTTCAGCGCCTGGCCCAATCCCTCCGGGAACAGGGATTCGAGGAGATTCCCTTTGCTCTCGCGGGCTCGCTGCCATCCACCCCCATGCCATCCGCCAAGGCAACAACCCCTGGCGACCAACCAGCCCCGCAGGACCCCCAGCCCCAGGCCCAGCCCGGCCCCAAGTCGCCTCCGGTGAATCCCCTGGCCATGGCCTGGCGCCGCAGTGATGGGGCGGTGGTGGGGGGCTGGCGCTGGATGGCGGCCCCCCGCGGACATGATGCGGAGGTGCTGTTCTTCCTGGGCCCGGCGCCAGCCCAGGTGCGGC
Organism: Cyanobacteriota bacterium; assembly: GCA_026389255.1. Taxonomy (GTDB): domain Bacteria; phylum Cyanobacteriota; class Cyanobacteriia; order PCC-6307; family Cyanobiaceae; genus Cyanobium. The sequence continues at coordinate 3,490 of JAPLIF010000180.1, read as the reverse complement.
TGATGCCAACCCAGGCCTTTCCGCGGGAGCGATCCTTGCAGCTGCGGGCCAGGCCCCAGGCCCTGGATCAACTGGGATTGCTACCGCCGGAGATGCCCGCCGTGGTCCGGGGGAGTGACCAGCTTTGGACCCAGACCGAACCGCTGACGGCCCGGACGGTCTTCGTACCCGTCAGTCGGCTGCGGGGAGGACTGACTCTGTCTCCTTGTTCAGGCGGCGTTCGCTGCGCCGGCGTTCGGTCGCCAGCGTCTCCTCCATGAGTTCCACGGCCTGGGTCATTTTTTCCAGGTTGGTGGCGTAGAGGCTCAGGTCTTTGTCGACCCGCTCACGCAACAGCCCCATGGAGGCTCCGATGTCATGGGCCTCCTGGCGGAGTGCCATGGGTTCCAGGGTGTCGGCGCCCTGGGCTTGGCCCAGCAGGCTGAGCAGCCCGACCGCCATCAGCCGTGAGTAGTGGAAATTGGGTCGGCGAACGCTGGATAGGGCCGTCGCCACCGGTTCGGGCGATCCAGCTCCCTCGTTGTCGATCCATTGCTTCACTTCCGGCACCGAGTGGTGGCCCATGGCCGCCATGGCCTCGTCGTGCAGGCGACGGATTTCGGTGGCATCAAACCCGGAGGAGGCGCAAAGGGCCTCAAACAGGGGTTGGCGCTGGTCAACGGGTCGGTAGTTGCGGGAGAAGCTGTCGAACACCTGGACCAATCCGGTGGCGAACAGCGCGTCGCCCTGGAATCCGCGCTGATGGCTGAGTAAATGCAGTTCGACCAGCAACTCATCGATCATCCGGCGGTAAAGCGGACTGATCACATGGGAGAAGGCGCCATGGAAGGCGCGCTTGCTGTCAGCAACTGTGAGAGCGGCGCTCACGAGGATGAACCTCCCGAATGCAGCGACCTTAGCGCTGCGGAACGCAGCAGCAGCGGACGGCGTCGGGGCCTTTCCGGTTCGAGGGGCCGGGGTTCGGTCGGGCGGTATGCAACCTGGTTAGGATCAGGCCAATTTGTCGCCATGGTTGCCATGATCCCGATCGTGATTGAAGAGTCGGGAAGGGGCGAGCGTGCCTTTGACATCTATTCGCGCCTGTTGCGCGAGCGGATTATTTTCCTGGGCGAGCCTGTGACCGCCGAGTCCGCCAATCGGGTGGTGGCCCAGTTGTTGTTTTTGGAGGCGGAAGATCCTGAAAAAGATGTTTTCCTTTACATCAATTCCCCCGGTGGTTCTGTCTATGACGGCCTCGGAATATTTGACACTATCCAGCACATCAAGCCCGATGTGCAGACGGTTTGTGTTGGACTTGCGGCCAGTATGGGGGCTTTCCTGCTTTGCGCCGGTACCCCCGGCAAGCGCAGCAGCCTGACCCATTCCCGCATCATGATCCACCAACCCTTGGGCGGCGCCAGGGGCCAGGCCAGTGATATTCGCATCCAAGCCGATGAGATTCTCTATCTCAAAGACAAGCTCAACCGGGAGCTGGCCGACCGTACCGGCCAGCTCCTTGAACGCATCCAAGCGGATACGGATCGGGACTTTTTCATGTCGCCGGAGGAAGCCAAGGCCTATGGCTTGATCGATAAAGTGATCGATAAGCGGCCAATCAAGCCGGTTTGATCTTCCCCAGGAATCGTTGCAGTCAGTAAAAAAGCCTGTAGTTTTCCCAGGAAACGACAGGCTTTTTTGATGGAGGCTCTGGAAGCCCTTTTTAAAGAGCCGCCAGCGGTTGTTCCACCGGAGTTGGTGCCCGGTCATCTTCGAGCAGGGGGGAGAAACGATCTTTCTCGGGAATGGTGGTGTATTCGGAGACGATCTTGCGTAATTCTTCGCCATCGAGAGTTTCCTTCTCGATCAGTAATTCCACCAGACGATCCATACAATCCCTCTGGGAGGCCACCATGGCCACGGTGTCGGTATAGCAATCCTGAACGATCGTGCGAACGGCGCCATCGATGCGGTTGGCGATGGCGTCGGAAACATCACTGCGGGTCATCAGATCGCGGCCCAGAAAAACCTCCTGGTTGCCGGCCTCCAGGGAGAGGGGGCCCAGGTCACTCATGCCGAAGCGGGTCACCATCTGACGGGCCATGGATGCCACCTGCTGGATATCGCCGCCGGCACCGGTGGTCACTTCGGCGTGCCCAAAGACCACGTCCTCGGCGGCCCGGCCCCCCAGGGCCCCCATGATGCGGGCCCTCAGTTGGGCGCGGCTCACCAGGCTCTGCTCCTCATCGGGCGCGAACCAGGTGAGGCCCTGGGCCTGGCCCCTGGGAATCAGGGTGACCTTTTGGACTGGGTCGTGATGGCGCACCAGCGTGCCCACCAGGGCATGGCCAATTTCGTGGTAGGCAATCAGCCGCTTGCTGCGGCCATCGGTGAGGGGTTTGCCCTCCATGCCCGCAATCACCCGATCGACCGCATCGTCGATTTCGGTGATGGTGGTGGCCTCCTTGCGGCGACGGGCGGTGAGAATGGCGGCCTCATTGAGCAGATTGGCCAGGTCGGCGCCGGTGAAGCCTGGGGTGCGGCGGGCGATGGCCTCAAGGGAGACGGCTTCGGCGAGTTTCTTGTTGCGGCTATGGACCTTGAGAATCGAGAGGCGGCCTTTGATGTCCGGGGCATCAACGCTCACCTGGCGATCAAAACGGCCAGGACGCATCAGGGCCGAGTCGAGGACATCGGGGCGGTTGGTGGCGGCAATGATGATGATGCCGCTGTTGCCTTCAAAGCCGTCCATCTCCGTGAGCAGCTGGTTAAGGGTCTGCTCCCGTTCATCGTTGCCGCCCCCGATGCCGGCCCCCCGTTGACGGCCTACCGCATCGATTTCGTCAATGAAGATGAGACAGGGGCTGTTTTCCTTGGCGCGTTTGAAAAGGTCACGCACCCGACTGGCGCCAACGCCCACAAACATTTCGACGAATTCGGAGCCCGAAAGCGAGAAAAAGGGAACACCCGCTTCGCCGGCGATGGCCTTGGCCAGCAGGGTTTTGCCCGTACCAGGCGGGCCCACTAACAGCACACCCCTGGGAATCTTGGCCCCCACCGAGGTGAATCGTTCGGGAGTCTTGAGGAAGGTCACCACCTCCTCAAGGTCCTGTTTGGCCTCTTCAACTCCGGCCACATCGGCGAATTTGACTCCGGTTTCAGCCTCCATCTGGAAGCGGGCCTTGGTCTTGCCGAACTGCATCGCTTGGCCAGGGCCACCGGGCATGCCCGAGGAACGACGGGCCAGGAAGATGAGCGAGCCGATCAACAGCAGCGGGAAGAGCAGATTGCCCAGCAGGCCCAGCACCGGGGAAGGGGCCTTGGGCGGATGGACATCGAAGCTGATGCCCTGTTCCTTGAGATTGTTGACCAGTTCGGGCGCCACGCCAGGCAGGTCGACCCTCAAGCGTTGAACCCGGTTGTCCAGGTCAGGATCGACCGCTTCGATCACGGCGGTACGACCCCCATCGAAGATATCCACGGCGGTCACCCGTCCCGCTTTGACGTAATCAAG
>JAPLIF010000072.1 GCA_026389255.1 Cyanobacteriota bacterium | reverse complement strand
GCGCTTCCAATTCCTTGGGGCTGAAGGGTTTGACGACGTAGTCATCGGCCCCCAGTTCCAGACCCGTGATGCGGTCGGCGACATCGCAAAGGGCCGTCAACATCACGATCGGCACGTCCGATTCCTTGCGCAGCTCCTGGCAGACCCCATAGCCATCCAGTTTGGGCATCATCACGTCCAGCACCACCATGTCCGGCTGGCAGTTCTGGAAGGCCACCAGGGCCTCTTCACCATCACAGGCCGTCACCACCTGGAAGCCGATCATCGAAAGGCGCGTTTCCAGGATGCGACGGATGCTCGCTTCGTCATCCACGACCAGGATGGTCTCTTTGGCTGGGACTGGTGCCGTCATCGCGCCGACGAGCTCGTTACAACGGATCGGTCCCACTGAAAAGGTCCGAGGGCCGCCCTGTTCACTGAAAGCCACTTTTCTTCATAAATCTCTGTCCTGGACCGCCCTTGGCCCGCCCCGTTTCCGTTTACATCTGCCAGAGCTGTGGCGCCCAAACCCGCCAGTTTTTTGGCCGTTGTTCCAGCTGCGGCAGCTGGAATTCCCTGGTCGAACAAGCCGTCGCGGGGACGGATGGCCGCCGCCGCAGGCCCCTGCCGGCCGGGGGAAACGACGGGGGGGCGGCGGCCGGTCGGCCCCAGCGCTCCGAACCGATCGCGGCGGTGGGTGAAACGCCCTTGCGGCGCCTGGCCAGTGGTTACGGCGAACTGGATCGGGTGCTCGGTGGCGGCCTCGTGCCGGGCTCGTTGGTGCTGCTGGGCGGCGATCCGGGCATCGGCAAGTCGACCCTGCTGCTGCAATGCGCCCGGGCCATGGCCGGTCAGGTCTCGGTGCTGTACGTCAGCGCCGAAGAATCGGCCCAGCAGGTGAAATTGCGCTGGCAGCGCCTGGCGGAGCCCGGGGCCCCCGTTGGGGATGACCTGCGCCTGCTGGCCGAAACCGACCTCGAGCTGGTGCTGCAGGAACTGGAGGCCCTGCGGCCCGCCGTCGCCATCATCGACAGCATCCAGGCCCTGCACGATGGCGAGCTGGCCAGCGCCCCCGGTTCGGTGGCCAAGGTGCGCGAATGCGCCGCGGCCCTGCAGCGGGTCGCCAAACGGCAACACACGGCCCTGGTGCTGGTGGGCCACGTGACCAAGGAGGGCCTGCTGGCCGGGCCCAAGGTGTTGGAACACCTGGTGGATGCGGTGCTCACCTTCGAGGGGGACCGCTATGTGAGCCACCGCCTCCTGCGGGCCGTCAAAAACCGCTTTGGGGCCACCCACGAGCTGGGGGTCTTTGAGATGCGGGGCCAGGGCCTGGTGGAGGTCAGCAATCCGAGTGAACTGTTTCTGGGCGGGAGTGCGCCCAGCCCAGGCAGCGCCGTCATCGTGGCCTGTGAGGGCACCCGGCCGCTCCTGGTCGAACTCCAGGCCCTCGTCAGTCCGACCAGTTACGCCAGCCCCCGCCGCACCGCCACCGGCATCGGCACCAACCGTCTGCACCAGATCTTGGCGGTGCTCGAAAAGCATCTGGGCCTGCCCCTCTCCCGGTTCGATTGCTATCTGGCCGTGGCCGGCGGCTTGCAGGTGGAGGAGCCGGCCGCCGATCTCGGCGTGGCCGCCGCCGTGGTGGCCAGTTTCCGTGATTTGGTGCTGCCCCCGGGCACCGTGCTGATCGGCGAACTGGGCCTGGGGGGGCAGCTGCGGCCCGTGGGGCAGCTGGAGCTGCGTCTGCAGGAGGCGGCTCGGCTGGGATTCCGCCGGGTGGTGGCTCCGGCAGGCAGTGGGCTGGAGGGGCAGGCGCACCAGCTGGGGCTGCAGTTGCTGCCCGCCGCCACCGTGGCCGAAGCCTTGGTGGCGGCCCTGGGCGTGGACCCCCAGGCCGATTGATGAGGCCCCAATCAGAAATAAACGTCCACCGTGCCTCGGCCCGTGGTTTTTAACCAGTTCTGGGCTTCGATGTAATTGTTTGGGGCCAGCCGAATGGCCTTGGTCCAGAAATCGGCGGCCAGATCGAAACGCCGGTCCGCTTCATCCTGGTCGCCTCGTTCTTCGGCGATCGAGCCAATGTGGTGATGAATGACGGCCATGTTGTTGAACACCTGCGGCATGTGGCTGTTCAATTCCAGGGCTTCGTTGTATAATTCCATCGCTTTGTCGTGGTCGCCATTGCTGGTGAAGACCAGGGCCATATTATAAAGAATAAAGGCCTTGTCGTTCGGGTCGTCTTCCAGTTTCAGCGCCTCTTCATAGTTTTCCAGGGCTTCGGCATATTCCCCATCCCCCTGGGCGCTCATGCCGTCGCGGTAATAGGCAAAGGCTTCCTTGGCACGACGGTTCGTCGGCATGACCTTGAGGATCAGGTCCGCCATCACCGTGAAGCTTTTGTCGATGAAGTTGTCGTTGCGCTGGGAGCGGGGCACGCGGGGCTACAAGGCATCGGCCCCCCATCCTGCCCGGTTCCCTGGCCCTTGGCCGCCTCGACCCCGGAACAGGGGGCTGGCTGCCGCTTTGGGGCCTGGCGCATCGCCGCTGTTCCTAACCTGGGCGCGGATCCGGATCCATGCCTTTGCCTTCCCAGACCGCCGTTGATGCCATCCCCGGGGACCCGACCCTTGAAGGGGATCGCCCTGGGCCCAGTCTGTTGCTGGCCGTGGAGGGCATGAAATGTGGGGGCTGTGTGCGGGCGGTCGAGCAGCGCTTGGCCCAACAGCCGGGCGTGCGCCATGTCAGCGTCAATCTGCTGACCCGCACCGCCTGGCTGGAGCTGGCCAACGCCAGCGTCGACCTGACTCCCCTGCTGGCCAGTCTCGAAAGCCTGGGCTTCAGCGCCCACTCCCGTGACCAGGACGCCCCCCTGGTGTCCCGCCGGGAGCTCCAGAAGCAGCAGCATTGGTGGTGCCATTGGCAGCAGTTGCTGGTGGCCCTGGCGTTGCTGTTGATTTCGGGCCTGGGCCATCTGGCCGAGGCCGGCGCCCTGGGGACCAATGCGGTGGCCTCCTTGTTGGCTCGCAACGGCTTGCATGCCGTGGTGGCCACCACGGCGTTGCTGGGGCCCGGTCGCCCCATCCTGCAGGCGGGGGTCCGTTCGGCCTGGGCCGGGGCGCCCGGCATGGACACCCTGGTGGCCCTGGGGGTCAGCAGCGCCTTTCTGGCCAGCCTCTACGGCTGGCTGTGGCCTGCCAGTGGCTGGCCCTGCTACTTCAACGAACCGGTGATGTTGCTGGGTTTTGTGCTCAGCGGCCGCTTCCTGGAGGAACGGGCCCGCTGGCGCACGGGCCGCGCCATCGAGCAATTGGTCGAACTGCAGCCCGATGAGGCCCTGTTGATCGTTGATGGGGGGCCCCCCAGGCCGG
>JAPLIF010000248.1 GCA_026389255.1 Cyanobacteriota bacterium | reverse complement strand
GGCCGATCAATCCAGGAGCTCTGCGCCATGGGCGGCATCACCCTCGAAGACTTCACCCAGAGCGTCGCCTACCGCGAGATCTTTGGGCGGGGAGAAGCCCGAGGAGAAGCCCAAGGAGAAGCCAAGGTCACCCTGCGCCAGTTGGGCCGCCGCTGCGGCCCCCTGAGCGCCGAGCAGGAAAGCCGGATTCGCAGCTTGCCGCTGGCGCGGCTGGAAGCCCTAGCTGAAGCCCTGCTCGATTTTGAGGGCATGGATGATCTCAAGGCTTGGCTGGCGGCCAACGCCTGAAGCCTCATCGCCACACCTCCACCACCGTGCCGCTGAGGTTCTGCGCCGGGGTGCAGGAGGACCGGGAAGGGGGCGTCTCCCCTGGTTCCCCTGGCGCCGGCCCCAGCCCCAGAAACCAATGGCCGCTCTGGCCGGCGAGCGATTGGGCCGGGGCGGCCGTGCGGAACTGCAGCAACGGGCGCGGCTGCCAGCCGGCGGGGCTCTGGTGGAACTGAACGATCGTCTGGAGCCATTGGCCCGGCCCTGAGGGCTCGCTGCTCAGCACCACCGGGCCCGAGGCCGTGGTGGCCAGATCCATGGCCATGGCCCCGGCCGGCAGGGGCAGCCGTTGCACCGCCACCCGCCCGGCGGCCAGATCGGAGGCCACAAAGGCCTGCCGTGTGGCCGCCGCCATCGGCCGACACCGCCACCGCCGAGCCGTGCGTCTCACTGCCCAGGCCCGCCGGCACGGCGTGCTCGATGCTGCCGGCGACCACCAGGGCGCCGCGCCAGGGGATCAGGTCGTGGACATGGATGAAGCCAGGCAGCCGGCGCTCCTGCCACCAGAGCTGGCCGCCGCTGCGGTGCCGATAGACATTGCCCCAGCGCCAGCTGCCGCGGGCATCCGCACCGGGAATCCACAGCCGATCGCCAGCGGCCACAAACCGCTCCACCGCCTCCTCGGGCAGGCTGGCGTCCTGGTGCCAGAGGCGGCGGCGCGGGTCATAGCGCAGCAGCGGCACCGGCCCGGCATTGGCGGTGGGCCCTTCATTGCTGCTGTCACCCACCCCCAGATAGAGCTGCTGATTCCAGAGGATCAGATCCCAGGGCGTGCGGGCCCGGGCCTGCCAGCAATGGGGATAGCGCTGCCGGGCCGGATTGCCCAGGGAGCGCTGCCGCCAGCCGGGGGTTTCCAGCTGCAGCGGCGCGCTGGATCCGGCCCCTGGCGCTGGCAGCGCCAGGGGCCAGGGGCTGGGCAGTAGCGGCCACCGGCCGGCGGGCTCAACCCGGATCCAGAGGCGGCGCCCTCCGCCAACAGCCAACGCCGCCAGCAACAGCAACAGCAGCGCGCGGCCCCCATTACGCCTCGATGCCAGTGCCGCCATGCCAACAACCCCGCCTAAACTGAAGCACACGCTCCCACCGGGGAAATGACCCTCGCCCCCCCTGCTTCCGCCGCCCCGCAGGCTCCAGCCACAGCCCTGGAGCCCCTTGCGCTGCCGCCCGGCCTGCAGCTCAGCCCCGAGCAATTCGCCCTGGTGTGCGAGGCGAACCCCGAGGCGGTGCTGGAACTCACGGCCGCTGGCCAGGTGATTGCGATGACACCCACAGGTGGTGAGACCGGAGGCCGCAACAACCTCCTCAGTACCCGTCTGCAGGTCTGGGCCCTCGCCCAGGGGGGCTGGAAGGTGTTCGACAGCTCCACCGGCTTCCGCCTCACCGATGGCTCCGTGCTCAGCCCCGATGCGGCCGTGCTGCGACTGGAGCGCTGGCAGGCGCTCACGCCCGAACAACGCCGCGGCTTCCCGCCCCTGTGCCCCGACCTGGTGGTGGAGCTGGTGAGCCCCTCCGTAGCCGCAGGCTTCTCCGAAGGAGTTGAAGGCCCCCGCGGCAGCGAAGCCCTGCGCCGCAAGATGGCCGGCTACCTCGCCAACGGCGCCCAGCTGGGCTGGCTGCTGTTTCCAGAACAGCGGGCTGTGGAGATCTGGCAGCCGGGGGCTGATCCTGCGGCGCCGGTGGTGAAGGAGCGCATTGAACCGGCGGACGTGCTGGAGGGGGGCGAACAACTGCCGGGGTTGCGGTTGGAGCTGGCGGAGATCTGGGAGGGTTAGCTTCAACGGCGAGGACATTGGAGCCTGGGATCGGCGGGGTTGGCCAGCAACGTGCGACATCTGGAAAATGCCGCCTCCCGCCAAGCGGGCCGCCAACCAGAGGCCGATGTTCATCACCGACCGGGGCCGGCCGGGCCATGTGTTGCTGCCGGTGCAGGCGGACGGCGTATGGCTGCAGTGGCCCAATGCATGTGGGAGAGACGGCTACGGAACTATCGGGCGATGGGGTATGCACTGATTCCTGGCGCACGGCCGCGGGCCCTATGCTGTTGTACAGGTAGCTGGACAGCACAATGCAGGTCGTCAGTTTTTCCGAGGCGCGCGAGAGCTTCAAGGCGGTGCTCGATCGCGTGGAAGCCGACGCGGATGTGACCCTCATCACCCGGCGCCACGCCCAGGGCGCTGTGGTCATG
>JAPLIF010000048.1 GCA_026389255.1 Cyanobacteriota bacterium | reverse complement strand
TCAAGGTTGGCTGGATTAAACCGCTTGGGGTTCATGACCGTGCCCGGCACATGGCGGAAGGTCAGAAATTCCTCGGCCGACAGCCGGATGTCGTAGCCGTAGGACGAACAGCCATAACTGAGCACCGGCTTGCGCTGGTCCTCCGGCTCCAGGTGCCGCACCAGGGCCGACTGGAAGGGCTCGATCATGCCGGCTTGGGCCTGCTCGTTGATCCAGCGGTCGTTCTTGAGCATCGCGCAGGGGAGAATTCAGCGCCGCAGGTGGGTCACCTGGTCCGCCAGGGCCATCAGGGCCGGCGGCATCGCCGGTCCGGTCACGATGACATCCAGATGGGCGGGCCGTTGGGCCAGGGTGGCGGTCACCTCGTTGGCCGCCAGGTAGCCCAGCTCGATCGCCAGCCCCAGTTCATCCAGCACCAGCAGGTTCAGGTCGCCCTGCTCCAGCTGTTGACGGCTGTAATCCCAGACCTGCCGCACCGCTTCAAGGGCCTCGGGATCGCCACTGGCGGGGCCCGTCAGGCAATGGGGGGTATCGGGGCGCAACCACTGCAAGCGGCCACACAACCAGAGGCTGCCTGCCACCCCCTGCTCGGCGCCGCCCTTGAGAAACTGGCTGACCAGCACCTGGCTGCCCAGGCCAGCGGCCCGCAGGGCCTGGCTGAACACCGTGGCGACACTGCCGCGGTAGGGGGCGGTGTGGATCTGCAGCAATCCCTCCGCCTGGGGGGCCAGCCGCAGGGCCGCCGTGGCGGGCCCATGCGCCGCGGCGCCGCCATCGGTCCTGGCGGGCCCAGCGCCATTGCCGGCCCCATGAAGGGGCAGCGGCGCATGGCGCTGGGGCAAACGCTGGTTGGCAAGGCTCGCGGTCATGGACCCTACGGGGGATGGCTGGCGCCAGTGGATATCGCGAGCGGCGGGCACCACTGGCGGTGGGCACGTCTGGCGGTGGGCTCCGCTGGCAGTGGGCTCCGGGGGAGGGGACGGGCCCTGATATCCCGAATGTAGCGGCAGCGGGGCGGTCGCGACACCACCGATAGCGCCCAGGGGGTCCGGGGGCCGGGCCCCTACGCTGCGCTCCATTGCCTGGTAGCCGCCGTGTCCAGCCCTTCGCAAGAGCCGCTGGCTACGCCGGCCCCAGCCCCAGCCCGCGCCCAGCAGCGGCCCGACCACGCCCTGCGGCCGGTCCATTTCAGTTGGGATCCGATGGGCTTTGCCCTCAGTTCGTTGATCGTGGCCACCGGCCGCACCCGGGTGCTGTGCAGCCTCTGCGTGCAAGAGGGAGTGCCCCGCTGGCGCCAGGGCTCAGGCCTGGGTTGGCTGAGCGCTGAATACCGCCTGCTGCCGGCCTCCACGCCCGAACGCCAGGGCCGCGAACTGATGAAACTCTCTGGCAGAACCCAGGAAATCCAGCGACTGATCGGCCGCAGCCTGCGGGCCTCCCTCGACATGGCCGCCCTGGGGGAGCGCACCTTATTGGTGGATTGCGATGTCCTGCAGGCGGATGCCGGCACCCGCACCGCCTCCATCACCGGGGCCTGGCTGGCCCTGGCCGTCGCCCTGCGGCGCCTCCGGGACCAGGGCCAGCTGCTGGAGGATCCCCTGCGCCACCAGGTGGCCGCCGTGGCCGTGGGCCTGGTCGACGGCCGGCCCCTGCTGGACCTCGATTACGGCGAGGACAGCCGGGCGGCGGTCGATCTCAACGTGGTGATGGATGGCCAGGGACGGCTGCTGGAAATCCAGGGCACGGCCGAAGGGGCGCCCTTCAGCCGAGCCGAACTGAATGCGATGCTGGACTTGGCCCAGGCGGGCATCAGCGAGCTGCAAGCGCAACAAAAAGCGGCCCTGGCCGCAGCCCCCTGATGCGCCTCGACGCACCAGCAAGTAAAGACTGTGTGATTTGCTACAGGGAGTCCCCAGGACGATCCGTAGTTTCCC
>JAPLIF010000193.1 GCA_026389255.1 Cyanobacteriota bacterium | reverse complement strand
CTGGCCGTAACTGAACTGGAATCGCTGGCGCTTGTCATTGCATCAATCCTGCCTGGCGTAACAAGTGGCTGCATTCTCCCAGCAACTGGGACGGGTCGATTTCGGCACTGCCTGGTTTGAGGCTCAGCACCATCCAGCTCGGCTGGAGCGGGGTCGGATTGAGGGCGAGCAGATGGCGATGGAGAAGACGGCGCAGACGATTGCGAACCACGGCCCTCTTGCTGACCTTGCCGCTTACGACAATGGCGCCACGCCAAGCTGATGAACTGTGGCCTTCAGGGGGAGGCAACAGGGTTGGTTGGGCCGCCATGACGCGCAACATCATCCAGGTGCCATTGAAGCGCTGGGACTGGCGATAAAGGCGATTGAAGACCCGCAAGCCCCGCAACCGGTGCCTCTGGGGCAGAACCACCTGAGGCCCTCAGACCGCCAGCCGTGCCCGGCCCCGACGGCGGCGGGTCCGAATGACCCGACGGCCGGTGTGGGTCCGCATGCGAACCCGGAAGCCAGAAACCCGCTTGCGCTTGCGGCTTGTTCCTTCCAAGGTGCGTTTGGTCATGATCCTGAATATTCAGCAAGGCATCGTATCAGCCAAGGCCCCTGGCCCTGGCCTAAGGGCCTTGACGGGGCCCCCTGACCTAGGGGTCGATTTGGATCAGCCAGCTGCCGAGATAGCTGGAAATCGGCAGTTGCCCCGGGGCCTGGGCCAGGGCATTGAACTGCGACATGGAGGCCGTATCGGGGTTGAATATGTTCATATGGAGGCCGATGGTGTCCTTCTCGGAAATGGGCGTGTCGGGGAAGATGTCGATCGAACGTCCATTGGCGGCCACTTCAATTGTGGCAGGAATGGTCTTTTCGCAACGGGTACGTTTGAGCATGCCGCCTTCAGACATCTTGCAGAATTTGAGTCGCTTGGATTCTATGCTGGTGTTAAAAGTGGCTGGAATTGTAATTGTCAATTTAAGAATTGCGGTTTTGCGATCTTTTGGTCGCAAAAGTAAGTAATATTCCGCACGTTTCAGGCGGGCTGTTTCGGTCTGAAAGAAATATAGTTTTCGGTAGTCTTTGTTGTTCTCCCAACGAAATTCCATCAAGCCAGGGGTGGCCTGGGCCAGGGCCGGCAGCGCACTGGTGCCCAGGCCGGCGGTGGTGGTCAAGGCCGCGCCGCTGATCCCCAGCAGCCAGGGCCGCAAGATGCTGGCGAAACGGGACATGGCAGGCATGCAATGGGTGGCTGGAGCTTTGATTCTCAACAGGGCCCCTGGCCCAGGGCGGGCCTAGTGGTCGGCAGGGCAGCTGGTTGGATCCGGGTCGACCGATTCGCCTCCCACCTGCGGCCGGGCCCGATCCGGCCGCAGGTGGGAGGCCTCCCGTAGGTAGGGATGGACCAGCGTCCGTGGCGCCTCCATCCAGGCATGGGCCAGGAGGCGGATGCAGCGGGGCAGATCGCCCTCCACGGCCATCTGTTGGCAGTCCAGCAGGGCGACCGCATCCCAATCGCTGCGCCGTCGCGCGATGGCGGCGGGGAAGCAGGCATCGAGATCGGCCGTCACCGAAAAGGTCACCGACAGCAGTTGGGAGCCTGCCAGGGCGTTATCTCGCATGAGCGTCTCGATGAGTTCGCTGACCGCCTCGGAAATGGCTTCGCTGGTATTGGCGCTGGCGGTGGTGGCCCCCCGCAGGGCCCGCAGCTCGAGGGCAGGATTCATAACCATGGTCAGGGGCGATAGAGCCACAGGGGTTGGCCGGACCAGGCGAGGTCGAGGGTGACGGCCTCCACCAGAGTGGCCAGAAAAGCGCGGCCAGGCAGCAGGGCCGTTAACCGTTTGGTGGATTTACCAAATTCAACCGTGCGTGTTTTCTCCGGATCCAGCCCTGCCAGTTCCGCCGCCAGGCGTCGCGCCCGTTCCTCATCCCCCAGCTCATCGACCAGGCCCAGGGCCAGGGCCTGGGACCCCGTGAATACGCGCCCATCGGCAAAACTCCGCACCGTCTCCTCGGCAAGACCCCGGCCCTCGGCGACGGCGGCCACGAACTGGTCGTAGCTGGCGTCGATGAGCTGTTGCAGCAATTGCCGTTCGTCCTCGCTGAGGGCCCGATCAGGGGACAGGATGTCTTTGTAGAGGCCGCTCTTCACCGTATCGAACCGGATGCCGACCCGTTCGAGCAGCCGCGAGAGGTCATTGCCCCGCAGGATCACTCCGATCGAACCGGTGATCGTGCCGGGATTGGCCACGATGCGTTCGGCGGCCACCCCCACATAAACCCCCCCGGAGGCCGAGATGTTGCCGAAATCGGCCACAACTCGGCAACCTTTTTGGCGCAGGCGTCGGACGGCCGAGTGGATCTCCTGGCTGTCGCCGACGGTGCCGCCGGGGCTGTCGATGCGCAGCAACAGGGCCGGGCATTCCCGTTGGCCCACCTCCTCCAGGGCCTTGAGCACCCGGGTGCGGGTACTTCCGCTGATGGGCCCTTCGATGGCGATGCGCGCCAGGGTTTTGCGGGTCTTGCGGCGCCAGAACCAGGGCATCAGCATCACGTGTGGTCGCAGGATCCTAAAAAGGTGGGCCGGTTGCCACGGCCAGGAGCGCTCCGCGCGGTTCACTATCCCCCCAGGTTCCGATGACGCCAGCCATTCGTTGGCTTCTGATGTTGCTTCCCTTTGCCCTCTGGGGAACGGCGATGGCGGCGATGACACCGTTGTTGGTCGGGACCCAGCCACTGCTGGTGGCTGCCTTGCGTCTGCTGCCCGCCGGCCTCGTCTTGCTGGCTGTGACCGTCGTCCTGGGGCGCCCCCTGGCCGTGGACTCCCGCGATTGGCCCTGGCTGTTGTTGTTCGCTGCCGTTGATGGCGCCCTCTTCCAGGGGCTCCTGGCCATGGGCCTGGGCCGCAGTGGGGCCGGCCTGGGATCGGTCTTGATCGACTCCCAGCCGTTGCTGGTGGCCCTGCTGGCCCGTGTCCTTTTTGGTGAGGCCATCAACCCGGTGGGCTGGTGTGGCCTGTTGCTCGGTGTACTGGGCATTCTTTGCCTGGGGTTGCCCGCCGACCTGTTGCGCCATTGGTGGCTGGAGGGTCCCCTGGTCAGCGATCTCCAGGCCTGGAGCCACGGCGAACTCTGGATGCTGGGGGCGGCGGCGGCCATGGCGGTGGGCACGGTGCTCTGCCGCTTCGCCACCAAGCACAGCGATGCCCTGGTTGTCACCGGCTGGCACATGCTGCTGGGCGGCCTTCCCTTGGTGCTAGGTGCGGCCTGGATGGCCCAGTCCCCAGCCAGCGACACCGGTCCCCAGGCCGCCGTCGCCCTGGGGTTCTGGCCCCAATGGACGGCGACCGAATGGGGGTTGATGGCCTATGCGTCGCTGTTGGGCAGTGCCCTGGCCTACGGCCTCTTTTTCTGGTTTGCCAGCCAGGGCGATCTGACTGGCTTCAGTGCCCTTACCTTTTTGACGCCGGTGTTCGCCTTGCTGAGTGGGTTGCTTTTTCTGGAGGAAAGCCTGCGGCCGTTGCAGTGGGTTGGGGCCCTGTTGGCACTCCTGTCCGTGCTCTTGATTCACCAGCG
>JAPLIF010000205.1 GCA_026389255.1 Cyanobacteriota bacterium | reverse complement strand
TCACCGGCTGGTCAAACCAAATGGCTTCAAAGCGCTCTGGCACCAGGGTCAGGGGGCCGTAGCTGAGGATTTCGTTGTGTTTGCTGGACAGCGGTGCCCGCTCGCTGCGCCGCAGCAAGGCCTTGACCCGAACCATGAGTTCGTCGAGGTCGAAGGGCTTGGTCAGGTAATCATCAGCCCCTGAGTTGAAGCCACTCACCTTGTCCTTGGTCCCCCCCAGGGCCGTGAGCATCAAGATGGGGATCTTGGACGTTCGTTCATCCCGTCGCAGCCGCTGACAGAGGGTGAGTCCATCCACCTTGGGAAGCATCAGATCCAGCAGGATCACATCCGGGCTGTACTGAAGTGCTAGCGCCTGCCCCTTGATCCCGTCGTCAGCGCGCTGAACATCAAAGCCGCCATGTTCCAGGTGACCCGCGACCAGGTCACGCATGTCACCGTCGTCCTCGATAATCAGAATGCAGGGTTTCATAGGAGGGTTAAGGCGGACCGCAACGGTGAGCAAATCTCCCAATCTTGCGGAGATTCCAAGCCATTGTCGCCGCCGAGGCAAGCCAATGACAGTTCCCTTTGGTCGCCAGCGAAGCGCTGGTTGCAATTCTGCGGCCCCTTAGGTGGCCCGGGGGTCTGCGCCAAGGTTTCTAAATCCTTGTGCAGCACTGGCCTCAATGCCAAAGACAAACGGTGCAGCCCCCAGAAGCCAAGATCCTGGATCTTAAGGAAATTTTTGAATTCGGCGTTTGATATTGAAAACATCCCCTGATCTGGCCCGCACCAGGGGTCAGCAAGCGGCCCCCATGGAGTAGGCGGCACCATCCAGTTATCCAACAAGGCCTTGTCCTTGGGGGCCAAAGTTAGGATTCACTTAATCATTGACCTGAACTCCCCGGGCGGGATTCGAACCTGCGACCAATCGGTTAACAGCCGACCGCTCTACCACTGAGCTACCGAGGAATGGACTGGAAGGACCCGAGGGCCGCCATCTCCCAGAACCCTTGGAACCTACCCCTCAACCTGGCCCTCGGGCAAGGGGGTCAGCTGCCTTCTCATGCGGGCGCCACTGCACCAAGGCCCTACCAGGCCCCGTTCCATCAGGGCCGCCCCATCACACAGGTCCAGTTCTTCCAGTCGGTGGGTGATCCAGAGGGCGGTCAGCGGTTTCTCAGGGTCATGGCAAAGCTGGCGGATCAGGAGCAGCACCTCCCGTTGGCTCTCGGGATCCAGCAGGGCCGTGGGTTCATCCAACAGCAACAGATCGGCCTGGGCGGCCAGGGTGCCGGCAATGGCCAGTCGCTGCTTCTGTCCCCCGCTGAGGGTGTGGATGGGCCGTTGTTCAAATCCCTGTAGGCCGACCTGACCCAGGGCCTTCAGCACCGCCTGTTGGCGTTGATCCGTGCCCATCGCCCCCCCCAGGCCAAGCAACAAGTCACTGCCGCAACTTGGCAGGAGCAACTGGTGATCGGGGTTTTGAAAGACCAGGGCGGGCCGCAGCCATGTGTCGATGCGCCCCGCCTGGGGTTGCAGCAGACCCGCGATACAGCGCAGCAGGGTGCTTTTGCCGCTGCCATTGCTCCCCACCAGCATCCAGAGACCGGCATGGGGGATGTGCAGGTTGCAGTGGCTGAGGGCCGGCTGGCCCGTTGGCCAGCAAAAGCCGAGATCCTCCACGACCAGCGGGGAGGCAGGGCCGGCCGTTGCTGCGTCCTGGACCATGGAGATCAGCCGTCCAGGCTGAAACCTGGCCGTTTGCCGCTGGCGCCGATGGCTGATTTCTCGTAAAGCTGGATGGCGACAATCTCGGTGCAAAGCAAGCTGATGCGCTTGTGCTCGTCCTTTTCACAGGTCAGCTCAAGCAACTTGGGATGGCCGGCTTCCATCGCCTGGCGCAGGTCCTGATAAAGCGACTGGGCTGCGGCCAGGTCCTTGCGCTGGACAGCGACCGGCATGGCGGTGAGGCGGAGAGAGAGCTCGACGACGTACATGGCAAGGACTGGGACCGCCCCACTCTGGCCGAAAGCCGCCGCCTTCAGGGTGGGGACACGAAAAGGTGGGGCTAGGGGGTGGCCAGCGCGACGGGGGCGAGGGGGGCTTGCTGCTGTTGCTGCTGGCGATAGGCGGCCAGTTGATCGCCAATCTGTTGGCGGACGATGTCGCGGTATTCGAGGAAGTGTTCGTTATGGGCGCAAACCGCCAGATATTGCTCGGCCACGGCTGGATTGGCGATGAGCATGTGGCCGAGATGGTGCCAGAACGCCCAACGGGTGCTGCGGACCACCCCCTGCCGCCAGCAGACAATCAACAGGGCGCGGACGATGACCCATTCAGGCATCTTAAAAGCCGGCTTAACCCGCGGGGCACCTAACTTGAGAAAATAGCGATAGACACGGTCGAGGTATTGGCGTGGTTCGTAGAGAGTGCAGAAAGCATCAACATATTCATTGGCGATGTCTTCGACAGGCCGAGTTGGGATGAAGTTCATCAATGTGGTCTGATTGATGTTGCCCCCATCGGTAATCAGACGATTCTCTTTGTCGAGTCGGTGCCACAGGGCCGTATGGGGCAGGGCCTGAAGCATGGCAAAGGTGGTCGTGGGAATGCCCGTCTGCTCAGCAAAGGCCACGATGCGTTGGCCGGCCCCGGCTTTTTCGCCGTCGAAGCCGATGATGAAGCCGGCAATCACCCGTAGGCCGGCCCGGGTGACTTTGTCCACCGATTCGTGGAGCGGGGAACGGGTATTTTGAAATTTTTTGGTCAAGGAGAGACTTTCGGCATCGGGGGTCTCAATCCCCATGAACACGGCGGCGAAATTGCAGGCCATCATCAGGTCGATCATCTCGTCGTCGTCGGCGAGATCAAGGGAGGCTTCCGTATCGAAGCGGAAGGGGTAGCCGTGGTCTCTTTGCCATGATTCCAGGGCTGTCAGTAAGAGTTTGACATTGCGTTTGTTGCCAATGAAGTTATCATCAACCATGAAGATTCCACCGCGCCACCCCAGGTTGTAAATCACCTCCAGTTCGGCTATCAGCTGTTGGGGTGTTTTGGTTCGGGGTTTACGTCCATAGAGCACGATGATGTCGCAGAACTCGCATTGGAACGGAC